>CANFVI010000058.1 GCA_947450405.1 Flavobacteriales bacterium | reverse complement strand
CATTCACACACTTGTTTGAAAATCGAAAGTATCAAGGCTTAATAATATAAATTAGAAAGTATGGCACATAAAAAAGGTGCGGGTAGCACCAAAAACGGTAGAGAGTCGCATAGTAAACGTCTAGGCGTGAAAATTTTCGGTGGACAAGTAGTTCAATCTGGAAATATCATTGTACGTCAAAGAGGTACTAAACATCATCCAGAAGTAAATGTAGGTATTGGTAAAGATCATACTTTATTTGCTTTGTCTAATGGTGTAGTTCGATTCAGAAAAGGTAAAGATGGCAGAAGTTTTGTTTCTGTTGTTGAAGCCCAAGCATAATTGAATTAAAAAAACAACTTATATTCAGGGCGATTTTATCGCCCTTTTTTATTTTATACCAATATGCAAGAAAATAACACAAAATACCCAAGTCAGTCTCTCACAGAAATGAATGAAATTGTATTGCCAAATGATACAAATACATTGAATAATTTAATGGGAGGGAAGATGTTGCATTGGATGGACATTTGTGCAGCAATTGCTGCTCAAAAACATAGCAACCAAATAGTGGTTACAGCTGCCGTTGATAGTGTCTCTTTCAAAGAAAGTATCCGTTTAGGAGATGTAGTTACCTTAACTGCATATGTTACCAGGGCATTCAATTCTTCAATGGAAGTTTTTATAGAAGTATACGCCCATAGCATCCCGCGTGGTGAAAAGATAAAGAGCAATGAGGCATATTATACTTTTGTTGCATTAGATAGTCGCAATAGGCCTGTAGCGGTTCCTCAAATTGAACCACAAACTCCTGAAGAACAAAGTAAATTTGATGGAGCGCTTAGACGCCGACAAGTGAGGTTGATTTTAGCAGGGAAAATGAAGCCAGAAGACGCAAAAGAACTTAAAAATTTATTTGTGTAATTATATCTTGCAAATATTTAAAACAAAAAAACCTTCATTTATGAAGGTTTTTTTGTTTTATGAATGATTGTATTTTTTAAATTTTATTGTGAGTGGTGTTCGGTTGCTGCACTCTCTTCTAAGATCATGCAAACCAAAGTATCGCTTGGCTTTAAATTAATTTCGGTTGTATTTTGAACCGTTTCTAGATAATTTAAGTATTTTTTCCAATCAGGATTTGCATCTAACTTACTTTCAATCAATTGACTCACACTAGGAGAGCATTCGTTGTAAAAGTACTTTAGCAATTCAGTTTTGGTAATGTTATAAATCATAAGCCTTACGTTATTTTAGTTAATAACGCATTACTTTGCTTTTTATTTTACCCGAACTGAATTTTTTTGTGTCATTTTTCTGAGATTAATCAAAGCATAATGCATTCTACCAATGCATGTGTTGATATTGGTATTGGTTACAATTGCAATTTCTTTGAAACTTAAATCCGCATAATTTCTCAAAACCAGCACTTCACGTTGCTCTTCAGGTAATTCCCAAATCCATTTTCGTAACATTGTGATTTCGTCATTTTCAATATGTAAATCTTCTTGGCTTTTTTCAAAAATACCAATGTTATTTAAAATATCATTGCCCTCACTATCCACAACAATGGGTAAACGCTTTCTTTGACGTATTGAATCGATGCACATATTTCTAGAAATACGCATTGCCCATGGCAGAAATTTATCTTCGTGATTGTATTTACCAATACGAATAGAATGAATGATTTTTATAAAAGTTTCCTGAAATATGTCTTCAGCAATATACCTATCGCCAACTAAAGCATAGATGCTCGAGAAAATACGATTTTTGTGTCTTTTGAGAAGGGTTTCAAAAGCGCCTTGGTTTCCTTCTGTGTAATGTTTAATCAATACACCATCTGATATCATTGTTGTTGCCATAATAATACTCCTCCTTACGGATTAAACTTTAATTGGTAATACGTTTTTAGTTGAGTATTTTTATAGCTATAGGCGTTTTTGTTATGATATTGAAAACGCAATAAACATAACAATATTGTTAAATACAAGAAAAAAGTAAAATATTTTTAAAATTATCTTAATCCATTTAAATAGGAGATTGCCAACATCCTCTGTTTTCCTTGGGGTTGAAGCTCAATTATCTCTAAAAAAGAATTTTTACATTTCAAGTATAATTTTTTGTTATCTATGAAAATTAAATCAATTGATTCACCAACTATTGGTTCTGAAACAATTTTAGAAGCGTAAATTTTCAGTTCTCCAAATGGACTGTTAATCCATGCACCCGGATAAGGACTTAATCCCCTAATTTTATTATGGATATCACTGGCTGTTTGATTCGTGTCAATTTGGCAAAAATCGCGGTTGATTTTGCTGGCCATTTTTAAATCATCGGAATAGATTTGTGGGAATGTTGGAGTTAAATTACCAAATGATTCAATTTTCCTTAACGATTGTATCATCAACTTTGCTCCTATGTCCATCAGCTTGTCGTGCAAAGTTCCACCTGTTTCATTTTCTTCAATTTCAACTTCTTGTTGATCAATTAGATCGCCGGTATCAATTTCGTGTTTTAGAAAAAATGTACTCACGCCAGTTTTGGTTTCACCCTGAATAATGGCATGTTGAATTGGTGCAGCGCCTCTGTAATTAGGCAATAATGATGCATGTAAATTTATGGTACCTAATTTTGGAGCCGACCAAATTTGCATAGGCAACATTCTAAATGCAATTACAACACCCAGATCAATGTTTAACCCGTTAATTTGGTTAAGGAAATCCTCTGATTTTAAATTGGTTGGTTGAAAAATGGGTATATTTAATTTTTCGGCTGAAACTTTAACCTCACTTGATTTTAATTGTCTACCTCTGCCAGCAGGTTTATCTGGTGCTGTTACAACGGCTACTATATTAAATCCTTCTTTTGCAATTAATTCCAATGAAGTTGCAGCGAATTCAGGTGTTCCAAAAAACAATATTCTCATTCAATGGCAAATTTAGGTAAACTTAATTTGGAATAATTCGCATTTTTGCGAAAACTTTAGGTATATTTTTGTTGTCTATACGTTGAAACATACATTATTTCAACGAAATTTGTGTAAATCAATGAAAAAGTACCTGCTCTTTTTAATCGTTATTTTCATGATCGCCCCTCAATTTTTGAAAGGGCAATCGGAGATATTTATTGAAAATAAAGGTCAATTTTCTGAAAAAGTGAAAGCCTACGCATCATTGAATATAGGCAATGTTTGGCTTTGTAATGACGGTTTATGGTTGCATTTCTGGAATACAGATGATGTGATGAAAGTTCATGACAGAGCGCTGGAAAATACCAAAATTGCATCACACAGTGTTCAATTAGATTTTGTGAATGCAAATTATTCCCATATTGATTTTGAGGGAAGTAAGTCAGACTACTACATCAATTATTTTAAGGGAAACAATCCTAAAAAATGGGCTACAGAACTTTATAAATATTCAAAAATTATTGTCAGAAGTATTTACAATGGAGTTGACTTAGAAATCATAGCGAGCAATGGTGGCATCAAATACAATTGGATTTGTTCGCAAGAGAAACTGTCCCTCATAAAAATAAAAGTGAATGGAGCAGGTATTACTAAAAATAGTGAAACTGAACTTCGATTTGAAACAAGTATTTTGAATTGGAATGAAAATATTCCTTTGGTTTATGAAAGTGCAAATCCATCGTCAATTATTCCTTGTCAATATATTTTGAACGGCAATGAAATTGCATATAAAATTCAAAAGCAAACAACTTTAAAAAGAAATACAAAGATTGTGGTTGATCCTGTGCTCGTTTTTAGCACTTACAGTGGCTCTACCGCAGATAATTTTGGTTGCACTGGAACTTATGACGAAATTGGAAATGGGTATTCTGGAGGTACAGTTTTCGATGTTGGGTTGCCTATAACAACAGGAGCATTTCAAATTCAGTTTGGCGGCGGGGTTCCTGAAGAATTGGGTTATGGAGGAGATAGAGATATTGCATTATTAAAATACAATCAATCTGGTAGCAAGTTGGTTTTTTGTACTTATTTGGGGGGATCAGATAACGAACAACCGCATTCAATGGTTGTAGATTCTTTGAATAACCTCTATGTAATGGCAACTACCAAGAGTAGCGATTTTCCTGTAACTTCTGGTGCTTATGACGTTACTTGGAATGGTTCATACGATTTTACAATAACCAAGATTAGTTGGGCTGGAACTAAAATTTTAGCCGGTACATATGTTGGTGGCAGTGGTCAAGATGGCGTTGGTGCGGATAGGTCTGTTACTCCGGTTGATGAGTTTCCATTGCTATATAACTATGCCGACGAATTTAGAGGGGAAATTATTACCGATAATAAAACCATTTTTGTTTGTGGTGTAACGTATTCAGATGACTTTCCACAAACAGTCGGAAGTAGAATCAGAACAGTTGAAGAAGACGGAACTGTATTTTCACTTACTAGCGATTTGAAAAGTTTAAATTGGTCGCAAGTCATTGGTGACGAAGATAAATACTACGATGCCATTTATGGAATTGCATTGGGAAAAAACAATGATTTATATGCCGCGGGTGGTACCAATTCTAGGGGGTTGAAATCTCAATTCTCGGGAGTTTGGCAAAATGATTTTATCGGCGATGTAGATGGAATGCTCATGAGATTTGATTCGAAAAATGGGATTATGTTAAGTGGCAAATATTATGGCACAACCAATTACGAGCAGGCCTATTTTGTGCAAACTGATTTAAAGGGGAATCCATATATTTATGGACAAACTGAAGGTCAAATCAACACCATTAATTCACCTTACAGTCAAGCCAATACAGGTCAGTTTATTACAAAGCACAGTCAGGATTTAAATACGATACTCATTCAAACAACCTTCGGGGCCAATGGAAACATGCCGAACATTAGTCCTTCTGCATTCTTGGTTGACCGTTGTGAACGTATTTTTATTTCAGGTTGGGGTGGTGCAACAAATACTGCCTTATACGATATTAATACAGGAGCTTCTAAAGTGCACCGAAATAAAGGAAATACAAGAAACCTTCAAACCACCAATGATGCATTACAAAAGACAACAGATGGTAGTGATTTTTATATTGCGGTATTTTCCAAAAACATGTATAATCTGGCATTTGGAACTTTTTTTGGAGGGGTAAGTACTGGATCTAAAAAAGCTGAAGAACATGTTGATGGTGGAACAAGCAGGTTTGATAAAAAGGGTATTATCTATCAATCTGTTTGCGCCGGTTGTCGACAAAATGGTTTGTTTCCTGTAACGCCAACTGCATTTAGCACAACAATGAATAGCAGAAATTGTAACAATGCATTGTTTAAAATTGACTTTGAAAACTTAAATAAAAAACCTTGGATGTCGGATACATTTATTAAGGTTACAGCTACCGAATTGATAGATATTCAAAAATTTGCACATGATGCAGACGTGTTTGATACGGTTAACTTGAAAGTGAAATGGTTGAAAAAAGGGGCTATGAAATTTACGGATACGGCTTCTGTTACAACAACAATGGGAATAAACAGGGCACAGTTAAAATTAAAATGGCAAACCACCTGTGGAAGTTTTTCAAAGGATACAATAAAGCTTCAGGTAATGATTTACGATTGTGGTTGTCCGAAGTCTGATACTACATACGCCACAATTTCAATACTCATCGAAGAACCACCCAAAGTAATTCCTCCAGATGCTATCTGCGTAAGTTATGATAGGGTAACCAAGCAAATGAAAATTTCATGGCCAGCTACTACCGTTCCTACTAAATTTTTTAAATACTTTTTAATTGAAAGAACCAATCCCAATGGAAGCAAACAAATTATTGATACCGTATTCAATAATTTGGCAGGGGAGTTCATTGATAACAATGTGGTTAATCCGCAAATGAATAATTATTGTTTTGGAATGATAGGTGTAAATATTTGCGATACTCGGGTTCAACCAATCAATGTATTTTGTACAGTAAGGGAATTAAATAACGCAATTGAACCTGTACATTTGATATCTGCAAGTGTTTTTGAAGATCGTAGAGTGGATGTAAAATGGGTCATGAGTGCAGAACCCAAATTCAAGGAATTTGAAATATATAAATATCCAATTACAGGTTCTATGGGAAGTGTGCCTGAGTTCGTGATAAAAGATACCACGCTTTCTGATTCGAGTTTTAATGTAGACAAACAAGCATTTTGTTATCAAGTGATTGTGGTTGATAAGTGTGGACATATCAGCAAACCAAGCAATAAAGGTTGTAATGTAATTATTAGTGGAACTTCTGTTGAAGCTCCAGATTATTATTTTAATTTGAAATGGGCAGATTATGTGGGTTGGGATTCTGGAGTAAGTATATGGGATTTACAACGTAAAAATGATATTGAACAGTTTAAGTCGATGGTCATTCAGAGCAATCGTTTATACAAAGATGATAAGTTGGATTATGATTGGGGTGGTTATTGGTATAGGGCAATTGGGTATGAGGCTCCAACGAAAGGAATTTATTATAAAGGAATTACAGAGAGTAACTGGGTTTTTTTATATCAACCACCAGAGGTTTGGGTGCCGAATGCATTTACCGTAAATAACGATAAATTAAATGAAGTTTGGGGAACTGTTCCAATTTTTGTAAAGGGATATTCAATGAAAGTTTATGACCGTTGGGGTCAGAAAATTTGGGAATCGTTCGATAAAAAGAAACAATGGGATGGAACCATCAATGGCATACAGGTTCAAGACGGTGTGTATGCGTGGTTACTTAGTTTTGATGGTTGGAATGATAAGCGTTATCAGAAAACAGGAACTGTAATGGTATTACATTAATTCTTTCTTTCGCTCAAATAATTCAGAAGCTCAATCAATATTTGAATATCAAATCCACTTTTTTCAATGCGTTCTAAATTTGAATGCGCTTTTTGATTGTATTCTTTAATTAATTGAAGGCATTGCTTATCAAGTTCAATTTCTTGCCAATGTGAAACAATTATATCAACTTTAGTGGCACTGTTTTCTTGAGAAAATAATTCTTGATGCTTTTGTTTGTCAATGTGTTGTGAGTTTAAAAATAACCAAGTTTTCTTACCTTGAAGAATGTCACCACCTTTGATTTTTCCGGTGTTATCTGAATTGCCAAAGGTATCTAAATAATCATCCATCAATTGGAAAGCCATTCCAATATTGATTGCAAAATCGTACAATTCATTGCTTATTTCTTCATTGCAATTCGCAGACAATGCACCACATTTGATACTGCATCCTAATAAAACGGCGGTTTTATTTTGAATCATGTGCAAATATGATTCTATATCAACGTCAACCCTTTGTTCAAAGTCCATATCATTTTGTTGACCTTCACAAACCTCAGCCGCTGTTGTTGTAAAAGTTTTCAAAATTGCATCTTTGTTTGGACCCGTATAATTGATTAATAATTCATAAGCTTTAATCAACATATTGTCTCCACTTAAAATGGCTGTAGGTTCATCCCATTTTTTGTGCACCGTAGGCTTTCCACGCCTGGTATCTGCTTTGTCCATGATATCGTCATGCACTAAGCTGAAATTGTGAAATACTTCCATAACATGGCCAACATAAATTCCGTTTTGAATATTGCCATTGGACAATTGATTCCCAATCATAGACAACAATGGCCTAACACGTTTTCCTCCCAATGACATAATATAATTCATTGGATTGTAAAGATTGTTGGGAGATCCTTGAAAAGAATTTAGCGTTAGGAATTGATTATAATCAGTTTGAAGTTTTTCAATTGTATTCATTATTCGTATAAATAAAAATCTATTTGTCTGGCAATTGGGTTTGCAGATTTTACTTTGATGGTTATGATATCTCCCATGTGGAAAGACCTTTTGGTTCTTTTACCCATTAATTTTCGTTCGTCTTCAACATAATAGAATCGGTCAAATTTAATTTCACTCACTTTAATGAGTCCTTCAGCATGTAAATCTAAAATGGTAGCATAAATTCCCCATTCTGTGATACCTGAAATTCTGGCTTCGAAAATTTCACCTTCGTGTTTTTTCATAAGCTCTGCCATTTTATATTTTACACTTGCTCTTTCTGCTTCGGCTGCTTTTTGTTCCATCAAAGAAGAGTGCTTTGCAAAGCTTTCAATGGTTTCTTCGTTATATGGCGATGTTGTATTATTCAAATATTCGAAAAGCATTCTGTGCGCCAATAAATCTGGATATCGGCGTATTGGAGAGGTAAAATGGGTATAATATTCAAATGCCAATCCGAAATGCGACGTTTTATAAGCAGTATAAACCGCTTTCGCCATGGTTCTGATTGCCATTTGTTGGAGTACTGATAGTTCTGGTTTATTCTCCGCTCTCTCTAACAATGAATTGAACGATTTTCTCATTACTTTTTCATTGTCAATTTGAATTGGATAACCCATTATTTTACAAAACTTAGCAAATTCAATTAACTTTTCTTGTGGGGGATTATCATGCGTTCTGTAAATAAAAGGTAAGTTTGGGATTTTTAACTTGTATACATGTTCTGCTATCGCTTTGTTTGCCAATAACATGTATGTTTCAATCATTTTATGAGCATCGAATCTGGTTTTTTCATAAACTTCAATGGGTTCACCACTTTCTGTTAATTTGAAACGTAATTCTTTAGATTCAAATTTCAATGCACCATCTTCAAATCTATCTTTTTCGTAAATTTTAGAGATATTGTTTAGGGTAACCAATTCATGTGCATATTCTCCAGTTTCGGCTACAATGATTTCTTGGGCCTCTTCGTAAGAAAAACGTCTGTTGCTATGAATGATGGTTTTTCCAATCCATTTGTTCACTATTTGAAATTGTGCATTCAATTCAAACTCGACCGAAAAGGCCAATCTGTTTTCATTAGGACGCAGTGAACATAGGTTGTTTGATAACTTCTCTGGCAACATTGGAATTGTTCTATCTACCAAATAAACAGATGTGCCTCTTTCAAAAGCTTCACGATCTAAAGGAGTTCCAACTTTTACATAATGCGAAACATCGGCAATGTGCACACCAATTTTAACATTTCCATTTTCTAATTCTCGGTAAGAAATGGCATCATCAAAGTCTTTTGCATCTGCTGGATCTATGGTAAAGGTGGTAACCTCTCTGAAATCCTTTCTGGATTTTATTTCGTTATTTGAAATTACCTCTTCAATTGCTTCTGTTTCTTCCAGTACATCCTTCGGGAATATTGTTTTAAAACCAAATTCACCCACAATGGCATGCATTTCCGTTTCGTTATTTCCGGGAGTTCCAAATACTTCTAAAATGCGTCCTAATGGATATTTTGTATTTGGAGGAAAATCATATACTTCAACAATGGCTTTCTGTCCATCCAATTTAGAATCAACTTCTTCTTTGATTTTAATGTCTTTAAAACCTGCTTTTGAAGTAAGTAAATAGGCGTTTTTTTCAAAAACATCTAAATAACCGACAACTTTTGTGGGTTTTCTATCAATCAATCGAACATAAACAATATCAACCCTTTTGCCTTTTACTTTGTATTCGCATTCAACCCGATCTTCAGGCAATAATTGTTTGATATAAACGGTTGGGATGAAATAGGATAGGCCATCATCTAAAACAACATAGTATTCGCCTTTGTTACTTGTAATTAATCTTCCTTGAAGGGTTTGTGATGGTTTTACAAATGCAAATTGGCCTTTAGAAGGTTGATTGATGAGTTTTTTTTGAGTGAGAGATAGGAGAGCCTGATAAACAGATTCTTTATCTATTTTAGCATCAATTGGAATTCTGTTAAAAACGCGTTGGGTATTTAATGCGCCTTTGGGAGAGTCCTCTAAAATTGCTAAAACAATTTTTTCGATGAACGAAAGTTTAAATTTAGAATTCAATGGGAGTTATTT
>CANFVI010000057.1 GCA_947450405.1 Flavobacteriales bacterium | reverse complement strand
GAAATAATAATAATAAAAATCCAAAAATTATTAACAAAAAAGCATAGGTAGTGCTTATATATTTTTGAGCAAGTTTATAATCATTGATTGCAAAGCATTCTGTTAATTTGTTGCGTAATCCATTTCCCAATCCAATATCAAAAAAACTAAACCATCCAATGATATTAGCAAGCGTCAACCAAATACCATATCTGTCCCTATCTAGAAAATCAATCAACATAGGCACCAGTAAAAATCCGATAATAATTGATAATCCTTGAAATCCAAATGCTAAAAAAACTTGTTTTATTGCATTTCTAGATCGCGTATCTATAGTTGAGAAATTTATTGGAAAGAATTTAATCAATGTATGGCCGTTTTTGTAATATCATTAATTTTTATTTTTTAAAAGACTAATTTCTAAGTATATCTACTTCAAAAATACAATTGTCTTTTCTCATTTTGTTTAAACACCAAAGACATAATGGGATTCTAAAAATAACCCCAAGTATTATTAAATAAAAGAAAAAAATGTTTATGCGAAATAACATTGCCGATCTAAAATAAAAATCAGATAAATTATTATCACGCAAATTCTTTATTTCAAATGCAAATTTAAGTAATCTCTTGTATTTTGATCTTCCGCAATTAATATAATTTAAATATAACTCTGGCAAAAGAGATTTTTTTATATCAGAATGAATCTCAATATCTTTAAAATATAGTAAACCATTTAGTAATCTTTGATAATCCCATAAACCGTTGTTAATATCCGGAATTCCATGCTCAACAATGTGTTCATTAACAATAGCTATTGAATGACCGTGCTCTACATTGCGATAAATCCCAGTTAAATGAGGTGCCATAGTTCGAATTGAATTCATCATAAAAAATGTTTGCTTGAGCATTATTGGCACTTTAAATACGGAATTTGAAATAAATAATAAATTTGAATAATATCCAAAATTATTTGAAAATTGAAGTAATGAATTAATATCATTTATTTGGAAATTTTCCGTTGGAAATTTACCAGCCGTACTGTTGAATTTAATCAAAAAAGTATTTTTACTACAGGTGCTAATCTGCTTATTTATTTTCTGAATAGAATCCTCTGTCGGCCTATCATCATCGCCCAAAAGCCACATCCATTCCGTTCCACAATTCATAAAGCTCATGATAATATTGCCACCTAATCCAACGTTACCTTTATTTCTGATTATTTGAATATTCGGTAGAAGCTCAAATTTTTTTTCGTTTAAAAATTTAGCCAACGGTATATCTGAATTATTATCAATGACTATTATCTCTGTTTCGAAATTTAATTTCTTAAATAACTCTAGTAATTCTAATACCTTATTGTTTCTATTATAAGTGGGAATAACTATGGTTAATAACTTCATAAAAATTATATTTTTGGCACAAATCTCATAACTTCTCCCTCTCTATAAGGCAAAATACCTGGTATTAGCTTACCTTTTGCATGTAATTTTTGCCACCAATATTCAGCAAATTCCAAAATGCTTTGTGGTTTTCCACTACCTAGATTATAAAATTCAGGATGCCCAGCAACCACATCTTTTTTTGAACAGGCCTTTACTAAATACGAGACAACCTCTTCAACGGCAATAAAATCTCGAATTTGTTCTCCTTTAGTCATTGGAAAATCTTCTCCTGAAATTGCGGCCCTCTTTATTGATGGCCACAGTCTCGATTCCAACTCACCCTCACCATATACTTGAAAAATTCTGTGATAAGTTAATTGAATTTGATACTCGATAGCAAATTGTGCAAAAGCGATTGAAGCCATCGCTTTCGATGCTGGATATGTTTGCGTTGGTTCCAATGGTGCATCAACAGGTATATAATCATAACGTTCACCAGATTTACCATATTCAAAACAACTGCCTGCAACTACAAATTTATCAATGCCAGCTTTCAATGCTGTTTCAAATAATTTTAATGGCTCAACAACATTGTATTTTATGCAATTTTCTAAATTATCATAAGGTATGTTTGCGGAATGTGCTGCCAAATGTACAATTATATCTACCCCTAATAAATCTTCGACTGTAACTTCATTGTAATTTTTAATTAGCCAAAATGGTTCTTTAAGTAGTTCGATTTTTGGGCTTGAATTCTCACTGCGTTTCAAACAAATTAATTCACAATCCTGCTCAATTGCTTCATTGATGAAATACGAACCTATAAATCCAGTTCCGCCGGTTAAAAATATTTTCATTAAACTAAATTAGGATGATTTTTATCTCTATTTGAAAGAATTGGATTCGCTGCATTCCAATCAAAATCTATTGATGACCATAGTATACCTTTATCAGCCTCCGGATTATAAACTGTGGAGACTTTGTAATTGACGATAGTCTGATTTTCTAAACTCAAGAATCCGTGAGCACAACCTTTTGGTATATAAACCATCGTTCCATTCTCTTGTGATAATTTCATTGAAAAAACTCTCTTGTACGTATCACTTTTTTCTCTAATATCTACAATAACATCTAAAATAGAACCTGCAGAACAATAAACTATTTTATCATGATCATGAGGTGGTGTCTGAAAGTGCATTCCGCGTATCACATCTTTTTTCGAAATAGAATAATATTCTTCATTCCAAACTGTTTGTAAATTATTTTCAAAAAACAGGTCTGAATTAAAAGTTTTAATAAATATACCTCGTTCGTCAATTATCATTTTTGGTTGCAAAACAAACAAACCTTCAATATCTGTTTTCTCAATGTTCATAGAACTAAAAATTCAAACCAAAAAATTCTTCCAACTTTTCAACAACAAAATTTAAATGTTTTTCAGTTAATGCAGGTTGAACACCAATCCAAAAAGTGTCGTTCATGGTTTTGTCCGTGTGGGTTAATTCTCCGACCATCCTATGCTCAATGCCTTTGAAATAGGGCTGTTTTATTAAATTACCAGCAAATAATAACCTACTGCCAATTTTATGCGAATCTAAATATTTTAGTAATTCTACCCTTGACGTTCCACATCCATCTTTCAATGTAATGGGAAATCCAAACCAAGAAGGATTGCTGTTTTCTGTAGCTACTGGTAAATGCAAGTACTCCGTTAAGGTTTGTAATTTTTGATGCAAGTATTGGAAATTTTCTCTTCTTCTCTGAATGAAAAAATCTAATTTATCCAATTGCGCCAAACCGCATGCGGCCTGCATGTCTGTGATCTTCAAGTTATAACCAATGTGTGAATACACATATTTATGATCATACCCAAAAGGCAAATCCCCATGTTTTTGCTCAAACCTACATCCACAGGTATTGTCGCAACCAGGGGCACAATAACAATCTCTCCCCCAATCTCTAAAAGATTCAGCTATGGATTTTAACTCCAATGAATTCATAAACACAGCTCCGCCTTCTCCCATGGTCATGTGATGGGCAGGATAAAAACTCAAAGCGCCAATGTCGCCAAATGTACCCACTTTTTGTCCGTTATATTCCGCGCCCAACGCATCGCATGTATCTTCTATCAACCACAAATTATACTTTTTACAGATTGCGGTAACTTTTTCTAAGTTAAAAGGATTACCCAAAGCATGGGCCAACATAATTGCCTTTGTTTTTGGCGTAATTGCTGCTTCTATCAAATCGGCATTGACATTGTGTGTATTTATGTCAACATCCACAAACACGGGTATTGCACCGAACTGTACAATTGGATTCACGGTAGTGGGAAAACCTGCAGCCACACCAATCACTTCATCCCCTTTTTTAACAGCCCTATCACCCAATTTATGAGAGGTTAACGTACTAAATGCAACCAAATTGGCCGAAGAACCTGAATTTACAGTCAAACAATATTTTACACCTAAAAAATCAGCCAATTTCTTCTCAAAAGCAGCATTGAATCTACCCGTTGTTAACCAACCATCCAAAGAAGACGAAACCATATTCTGCAATTCTGTTTCACCCAAAAGTTTCCCAGAAGGTGGTATTATTGTTTCTCCTGGAATAAAAGCTTGTTCTTGAAAATTAATGGCTGCATATTCTGAAACCAATTTTGATATTTCAATTCTTAAATTATCTAATTTCTCTTTTTGATTCATCTGTATTAATTTTTTTGAAAGTGGTTAATTTCTTGTAAACAATGGTTTTTCATTTCTTCCCCAGAATGGTATTTTTTTTGCCAATTGACTATGCTTTGCAATGTATATTTCAAATTCCATTTTGGTTGCCAATATAATGATTGGTTTGCTTTTGAACAATCTAATTTTAAATACCCAGCTTCATGTGGATGACTTTGTCCATCTAGTTTCCAACTTGCGTTATTTCCCCAAATTGCGGTCATAATATTTAATATCCATGACACAGGTTGGCAATCCTCATCATTGGGACCAAAATTCCAAGCGCCTGCGAATTCATTTCCAGTGTCTCCGAACAAATTCTCGGCCAAAATCAAATAACCAGACAATGGCTCCAATACATGCTGCCATGGACGGGTAGAAAGCGGATTGCGCACAATAACGGGTTCGTTTCTTTCAAATGACTTTAAAATGTCAGGAATTAGCCTATCATCTGACCAATCTCCTCCTCCAATTACATTTCCTGCCCTTGCAGATGCCAAATTGGCTGTATCCGTTGAATTAAAAAAAGAATTTCTATATGAAGCAATCAACAACTCGCAACAACCTTTGCTGCTGCTATAGGGGTCATGTCCACCCATTGGGTCGTTTTCTCTGTAACCCCAGGCCCATTCCTTGTTTTCATAACATTTATCTGTGGTGATGGCTACAATTGATTTTAAACTACCACATTTCCTTGCTGCCTCCAACACATTCAAGGTGCCCATTACATTAGTGGAATAAGTTCCAATTGGATCGTTATATGACAAGCGAACCAAAGGTTGTGCGGCCATGTGAATGAGTATATCAGGATTAAAAGCAGTCATGCTATTGGTAATCTGTTCCAAATTACGGATATCACCAATTTCCGATTCCATATTCTCAGTAACCTTTGCAACTTCAAACAAATTCGGTTGTGTATAGGGGGCCAATGAATATCCTTTAACAATTGCACCCATTTCTTGCAACCATAAACTCAACCAACTGCCTTTAAAACCGGTATGCCCCGTTAAAAAAACTCGTTTATTTTTCCAAAATTCAGGAGTAACTGAGGCGCTTAATCTTTCCATTTTTTCCAAGGCGCTTTATTGGTTTCCAACAATTCTTCCAAATACATTTTATCTCTCAACGTATCCATGGGTTGCCAGAATCCTTCATGTTTATAAGCCATAAGCTGTTCGGCAGTTGCCAAACCTTTCAACGGTTCTTGCTCCCAAATTGTGGCATCATTTTCAATTCTATTAATCACTTTAGGCGATAACACAAAAAATCCACCATTTATTAAAGCACCATCGCCTCTCGGTTTCTCTTGGAATGTATTCACCATGTTGTTTTCGATATCCAAGGCACCAAATCTACCTGGAGGAAAAGCAGCTGTAAGTGTTGCTTCTTTTCCATGCGCATTGTGAAAATCAATTAATGCCTTAATGTTTAAATCAGAAACCCCATCACCATAGGTAAAACAAAAATGCTCTTCATTTTCTAAATATTTTGCAACACGTTTTAAACGGCCACCCGTCATGGTGTTTTCACCTGTATCAATAAGTGTGATGGTCCAAGGTTCCGCCCTTTTTTCATGAACAATCATCTGATTGTCTTTCATGTTGAAAGTAATGTCAGACTGATGCAAAAAGTAATTTGCAAAATATTCCTTTATTACATATCCTTTGTATCCGCAGCAAATAATAAAATCATTAATACCATAATGCGAATACATTTTCATGATATGCCATAGAATTGGTTTACCACCTATTTCTACCATTGGTTTTGGTTTTGAAACTGTTTCTTCACTCAAACGAGTTCCCAAACCACCAGCAAGAATAACTGCTTTCATATTTTTTGTTACTTAATAACTATTAATTAGAAACAACAAATGCATCTGAATAAAAACTATTTTTATCCAAACCCGTGTTTGTCAATTTATTAAAACTATCTTGAATCATTGCATTTGAGCCACAGGCATATACAACAGTATCATGCCAATCTAAATCCATGTCAAGCAAATGATCTTGGATATATATCTTTTCTTCACCTTTGTATAATTTAGGTTTGGAAATTACTTGTGAAAATTTGAAGTTTAAGCGACTGTATTTCGGTGCCCAAAAAATATCATTTATTGCTCGTCCTCCCCATAGTATGGTAACTTTCATATTCTGTAATTGAGCATCACTTGCATTTTCCTGAAAATCGTCGAGTATTGCTTTAATTGGCGCGATTCCCGTTCCTGTTGCCAAAAAAACAATGTTTTGTTTTTTTGTTTCCCGATAAAAGAATGTACCCAAGGGTCCTTCCATTCTTAATAAATCATTAGGTTTGGCATGATTGAAGAAATAATCGCTCATCAAACCATTGGTGTAATTTTTTATAAAAAATGTCAATTTATTATCAACTAACCTATGATTTGCAATAGAATAACTTCTTTTAATTCCGTTGTAAATTAAATTGACATATTGTCCAGCGCTGAATTTGAAATCTGCATTTGGGGGTAAGCGCAAAATTAATTTCACTATATCCTCAGTAAGTTTTTCAACAGAATCAATTTTGGAAGGTATTGTTTTGGCAGGAATAAGAGTTAATCCATCCAAATCTTCAATATCCAATACTATATCTGTCAGAGGCTTAGAGTTACAAGTCAGGATATAACCGTCTGCTTTTTCCTTAGCTGTCAATATGTTTTCATCATGTATTGAAGCAACTGAACCAGATATGACTCTTGCCTTACAACTGCTACAACGCGCCGCCAAACAACTATGCTCCAAATGAACGCCGGCTGATTTTGCCGATTCAAATATGGTTTGCTCTACACCACATTTAAATTGTTTGTTGTTGGCTAATTTTATTTGATTCATGTTGATTTGATACAGCTTCGCCCCTTCAGTTACATGCATTCCATGCACATAACCTCTAATTTTTTATTTTACAAAGTTAATTTCAATGTCTTTAACCTTTGTTTCCAAATGATTAAATTGACACCTTTGTTTGTGAATGGTGCTAATCCAAGTTTAATTTTTGCGTTTCATCCAATTCTTTGCAAAAAAGGCAAAGAAGGGAACTACCAATACATTGTAAATGAATTTCAATGGGGTTCTTTTGTTTTGGGTGTCTCCATAATATCCATACCCATAACTGTAGGTATAGCTTCCATATCCATACCCATACCCATAGCCTCCATATCCATAATAATATCCATAACCATAGCCGCTAATACCCCCCTTCAAACCGTTATACACAATGCCCGCATTTTGCAGCACCTTTTGCTGGTTTAAACTTTCCAATATCATGCTCACCGACTCACGGGGTGTATGCTGTTGCCTCACAATCAACACCGTGGCATCTACCCAATTGCCTATCACCTTGGCATCGGTTACCAACCCAACTGGGGGACAGTCAATGATAATTTGGTCGAAGGTTTCGCTCAATTCCTGCAACATTTGCTCGTAGCGCCCATTCATAATCAATTCCACGGGGTTAGGAGGTATGGGGCCAGCAGGCATGATGGTCAAATTTTCAAATTCTGTTTGAAACAATACTTCAGTCAATGCCAATTTTCCCACCAAATGCATGCTCAAGCCCTGCCTGCTGTTGATTTTAAAATATTTGGCCACCCCAGGTTTGCGCATGTCGGATTCTATTAACAAGGTTTTTTTACCGCTCAAGGCCATGCTCAAGGCAATGTTGGTGGCAATGAACGATTTTCCCTCACCCGGTAAACTCGATGAAACCATGATCTTCTTTACTTGGCCTCCTTGGGTATTTAAATAACTCAAATTGGTGCGCAAAGAACGCAGCTGCTCTGCAATGGCAGAACGAATGCCGTTTCCTATTACCAAAGGGTTGTCTGAAACCGCCTCAATAATTTCTGCCAAAATGGGCAGGTTTGTGCGGGCTTCAATTTCTGAGCGGGTCAATATTTTGTTGTTCAAGCCCGAACGGATAAACAAAATACCCAAAATGATGGCCATGAAACCTAAAGTAAACCCTGCTGTAATGGGGCCACGCTTTGGGCTCACCACCACACCCGTATTGGTTGATTCAATGATCCTGATATCGCTCAAAGTACCCGCCATTTCAATGGCGCTTTCCTCACGTTTTTCGAGCAAGAAGGTGTACAATTCGTTCTTGATGCTCTGTTGTCGGGTAATGTTCAACAAGCCCCTTTCTTTTGAGGGAATGGATCGCATCAACTGGTCGTACTCACCTGCAAATTTGCTAAAATTATTCTCCGCTTTTTTGCGCAGCACATTCAGGTTTTTTCGGGTATTGCGCACTATTTCTTGCAATGATGCTTTGTAGGTTTCAATTTCGTGGGCAAGGCCGCGCACCCCATCGTTGTTGGGTCCGTTTTGATCCAGCATCAAATCGTACTTGGTTTCGGCCGCATTCAATTTTTGTAAGTATTGAGAAATATTTTGGTCTTCCATACCCAAAAGGCTGGGAGCCATGCCAGATTTTTTGATTTTTCCCTGTATGTAGTTTTCAACCTCATCCAGCACCATGAGTTTGAGCTCTGTTTGTGCCGCAAACTTGTCTTCGTCTTTCACCTTGTCCAAATACAATTCGGCTTCGGTAGAGAGTCGTGCAATATTGTTGCTCTTTTTAAATTGTTCCAAATTGCTTTCTACACTGTCCAAATCCTGTCCCACATAACTCAAACGGTTGTCAATGAAGTCCATGGTGTACTTGGCCTTTTTCCGCTTTTCATCTTGGGTTTCTTCTTGGTAACTGTCAATAATTGCCTGCAACCAGCGCTTGCCATTTGATAAAGAAAGTGATTTTACCGATAAATTGATTACCGACAGTTTCTTGTCTTTGGTCATAGACATGGCTGCAGCCAAGTTTTTAGCGGCATTGTCTATGCTCCTAAAAGTAAGATAAAAGGTATATTTCTTTTCAAAGAATTTTTTCCAAGCATCGTCATTAGCTTTTACATGGGTACGCACATAAATGGTGTTGCTGCCCAATTTGGTCCATTGGTTGAAAGGAACATGCACATTGCCCAAAAACACAAATTCGGTTTTGCTGGCATTAACCTTGAAGGTGCTTTCAAAATCAACCACAGAATCGGTGTTGTTGTGCAGCACCTCAAAGGGCAATTTATCGTTATCTTCTGTTGACATTCTGATGCGCCCATCCGTCCTAACTTCCGTTTGCACGTTACCCAATTTTGCTGCCCTGCGCATCACGGCCATGCCCTTGAGTACCTCCATTTCGTCTTCTATGTAGGAGGCATTTTTACCCAAGGCCACTTGCTTGATAAGGCTATTGGCAGATTGGCTTTCGTCTTTCAACAAAATACCCGCTTGTACTTCATACACTGGGTTTTGGTAATTCAAATATACCTTAGACACAAAGTAGCCCATGATGCCCATCACCAAAATTACAGGCCAATAGGGCAGGTAATCACGCAACAGGCTTTCAATAAATGCGTTGCGGTCTTGGGGTCTTTCTTCGTTATACGGAACTTGATTTGGAGTATTCACTGTAAAATTTGAATTAAACTTATTTTCTTAAACTATTTACAAACAACACCAAAATGCTGAGGGTTGAGGTAATGGTGGTTACGTAGGTAAGCAACTGCACATTGGTTTCGAGAAACTTGCGTCGGTTGGGTTCTACGTAAATAATGTCGTTGGGTTGCAGGTAATAGGCGGGGTGGTGAAACACGGAGGCGTCTGTGAGGTTGAGGGTGTACACGGTGCGCACACTGTCTACTTGGCGTATAATTTTAATGCCATTGCGTTTGTCCATCCAGGCCAAACCGCCCACCATGCCCAAAAATTGGAGCACGTTGGTTTTGTTGTTTTGTATCACCACGGTGGTGGCTTTGTCGGAAGAGATGTAGG
>CANFVI010000056.1 GCA_947450405.1 Flavobacteriales bacterium | reverse complement strand
TTGAAACAGTAGGGAAAGAAGATTTGGCTACGTTGATTTATACCAGTGGCACAACGGGAGTGCCAAAAGGAGCCATGTTAACCCACTATAATTTCATGAGTGATTGTTATGATGCCCAAGAACTTTGTCCTGCCATTGAAAAAACCGACATGTATTTGTCGTATTTGCCATTAAGTCATGTATTCGAAAGAATGGCAACCATGTATTTGGGTCTATTTATTGGTGCGCAAGTAGCATTTGCTGAAAACATTGAAAAGGTTGCTAGCAATATCAATGAAATTCGTCCAACTTTGATGGCAACAGTACCTCGTTTGTTGGAAAGGGTACACGAAAAAGTAGTAAAAAACGCCACCGAAGGTGGTGTTAAAGCGAAAATATTCTGGTGGGCTTTGGGCGTAGGAGAAAAATACCGCAAGCAAATTGATACTGGAAAGTCGCCAAGTGCAATTCTTTCAATGCAAAATTCGTTGGCTGAGAAATTGGTTTTCAGTAAAATCAAAGCCAAGATGGGCGGAAGATTGAAAATGTTTGTATCGGGTGGTGGCGCATTGCCGCCGCATGTAGGTGAGTTTTTTGCAAACTTAGGTTTGAAAGTTCAGGAGGGATACGGGCTAACCGAAACTTCTCCTTTTGTAACAGTGAATGAATTTGAACGTCAAGTTTATGGCACTGTGGGTAGGGTAGCGCCTCGCCAACAAGTTGCAATTCAAAACATTGAAACCATGGAGATCATTACTGTTCAAACGTATGATTCTTTTAATCCAAATTTTGAAAGTGCGGAAGGTGAAATTTTATGTAAAGGGCCAAACATCATGAAGGGCTATTACCAAAATAAGGCAGAAACCGACAATGTTTTTGATGCGGATGGATGGTTCCATACGGGCGATATTGGAAGATTTGATAGGGGATATTTAAAAATCACCGATAGGTTGAAAAACATGTTAAAAACCTCTTTGGGTAAAAATATTTATCCTACCCAAATTGAAAACGTTTATTTAAAAAGTAACCGCATTGATCAAATTTTCATTATTGGTGATAAACGCGAGTTTTTAACAGCCATAATCATTCCAAGTGAAGAGGCAATGAGAGAACAAATTCCTGGTAAATTAGATTTGCTGAAAGGAGAAAATGATTTTATTTATGACGATGAATTAACTGCGTGGATTGCACAAGAAGCGAAGAAAATGTCTAACAATTTGGCAAAGTTTGAGCGCATTAAAAATTTCTTGGTAAAAAGAGAACCATTTAGCGTTGAAAACGGTGATATGACAATTACGTTGAAGGTAAAACGTAAAGTTGTGATGGAAAGATATATCGATGAGATTGACGCCATGTATTTGAGCGTAGATTGTCCGCTATAATTTTCTGATTTATACTACAAACAAAAAGGGCTTCAAATTGAAGCCCTTTTTGTTTTGTATAAAGATTGTTTGTTAAAACAATCTGACGTAGATGTGAAGAATAAGAAAAAATCCGAGTTGAATGAAAAACAAAGCCGATGCCATTTTATTTTTGATGGGCTTGGTGGCCGCATTGAGTATCAAATGCATGATAAATGAAATAACAAACCAAGCTATATAATTTTGAAGGGGTATAATGTTTGATTTCCAATGCCAAAAATCATATCGCATGGCAACTGGTTCTAGAAAATAATCGTAGATAGTCATGATGGTTGCTCCAAGAAAGGCAACGCCTAAATTACTTTTTATTCTACCTGCTAAAAGACTAGAGGTATAAAATACCATGGCAGCCCAATTTATTCCAATCAAATAGGGTACTGATTGCCATTTTTTACCCAAGGTAGCACCGTAATAATAGGATCCAAATATAGCTTGGGTTTTCACCCCGGCGAGTTCAATGAAAAATCCCATCAAACCAATTACTGCAATCATTAAAAAATGGTTGATTTCCCATTTTTTATGAAATATCCAAGCAATGATAAATGTACCCAATATATTGATTGGGGTGAGCCAAATAAATAGGGGATTTAGTGATGGAATGATAAATCCGGCAACCCCTACAGCATAAATAATTGCGATAACGGCAATAAATCTATTTTCAACAGTTTGCATTGTTGCAAAAGTAGTTGTTTTTTGAATTGGTAGAATTATCGATTTTTTGGTCGTTTAAAAATGGGGAAACAACTTATTTTTCTTTGCAAACCTTTTGAAAATTGGTCAAAAAAGGAAATTTTGCGAAAAAATTTGGAAAATTGCGAAAAAAATCAAAGAAAATCACCGCCATCAATTGTGTTGGGAATGGATAATGTGCATCAAGAATTCATTATAGTTTAAAAAATATAAAACATTGATATGTAATTTAATAAGTTCTTATTTTGGTATTGGATTCTGAATTAATGTGGTTGATTTTAGAGAATGGTGTTTTGGTACATTGAGGCTAGGGTGAGTTTTTTTTAAATTTTTTTTATTTTTTTTTTGTATATTCTAAACTTCGTTATATTTTTGCACCACACTTAAATAGGAAAAACAAATAAAATGAAAAAAATCACTTTTGCTTTGGCAGCTTGCGTAGTATTCGCTTTCGCTGCTTGTGGTGGTAACTCTACCGAAACTGCTACTACTGATTCTACTAGCCACGATTCAACTCCAGTTGAAGCTCCAGTTGCTGATTCTACTTCAGTTAAAGATAGCGCTGCTACTACTGAAGCTGCTCCAGCTGCTGACGCTAAAAAAGAAGAAGTTAAAAAATAATTTCTTCCTTTTGGAAAATTTTAAAGGCACTTGTTTAAGTGCCTTTTTTTTTGGATATTTGCACCAATGAATAGAAAACTACTCACAATCTTTTTCTTCTTTACATCGTTAACCCTCGCGGCTAGCACCCCTTCTATTCATGTAAATGATGAAGTTAATCCGGTGCTTTCAACTGTTGGTCCAGAGTTTAGTCTAAACCCTAACCCAGTAAACGGATCATACTTTTTTGTGAATCTTAATTTTTCAGAAGTTGATTTCCCCAATTCAGTTATTTTGGTAAATGATGTATTGGGTAAAGTAGTCTACTCTTATGTAATTAAAAAATCTGATTACATTGAGGGAAAAGTAAAAATTGGAGTAATGGATGCACTTTTAGATAAAGGTGTGTATTTCATTCAAGTTAAAAGTGGTGATTACACCAAAACACTCAAACTAGCGATTCGCTAATTAAATGGAAATTCGTCAAGCTGAAGCGCCCGATTTCGTATCGGTTCACTCCCTTATTTGTGAACTTGCTGCGTATGAAAAAGCCCCAAATGAAGTGATTACCAATGCTGACATACTCTCGCAGTTTTGTTTGGCTAATAATCCTTTCGTTTTTTGTTGGGTTTGTGAAATAGATGAGCAAATTGTGGCGACTGCCGTTTGTTATATCCGTTATTCTACTTGGAAGGGCCCTGTGCTCTACCTAGAAGATCTCATTGTGAAAGAAACTTACCGCCGCAACGGTATTGGTACAGCCTTGCTCAATCACTGTATTTCATTTGCTAAAAAACGCAAGTTTGAAAGACTTTCCTGGCAAGTACTAGATTGGAACCAATCTGCAATTGATTTTTACAAGAAATTTGACGTTACCTTCGATGATACTTGGGTAAATGTTACATTTAATTTAACCGAAAAATGAAAAAGAAACAATTAAATAGGTCTATTTTCTATTTAATTGTTGTTACGCTCATTTTGATTCTTGTCTATCAAAATCAAAATCCTTTTTCTACAGAGAAATTTGCTTTACACCCCCGCAATTTTTCTAAATTTTACACCAGTTTTACGGGCTGTTGGTTCCATGAAAATTTAGATCATATTTCTGGAAATATCATCTCCTTTGTATCCCTATCCATTCTTTTTTTATTGCTATTTCCCAAGTCTTGGATGCGGTTTTTTTTCTTACAATACATTTTATCATCTGTAATACTCTTTTTTCTCGGTAAACCCAATCAATTCGTTATTGGGGCTTCTACTTGGGTTTATTCTTTTATGTCCTTTATAATTGCCATTATTCTCCTTCAATCCAATAAAAAACTTTATGCAATTCTTTTTATTACCGTAATGTTTTATGGTAGCAGTTGGTGGGGATTATTGCCTTTGCTTCCGCAAGTTTCTCATGAGGGACATATTAGCGGTACCATAGCTGGTGCCCTAATAGCAATTATTGGTAGAAAGTATTGGGTAGCATTCTTGCCAAAATCAGTTGTTCCTGAATGGTATAAAAAAGAGTGGAATCATGAAAATCCCTACGATAAAATTGAATGATTGATATCTTATGCCAAGTGCATAAGGTTCTCAATGGTATCAATCAAAGCATGAATAACTTTGATGTGAATTTCTTGAGCTCTATCTGCAAATTCTGAATGCGGAGCGCGAATTTCAATGTCGCACATTGGTCCTATTTTACCACCGTCTTTTCCAGTTAACCCTATCACAAACATTCCTTTGCTTTTTGCAACTTCAATAGCATTGATAATGTTTTTACTATTTCCACTGGTACTTATTCCCAAAAATATATCACCATTGTTTCCAAGAGCCTCTAAATATCTTGAAAACACAAATTCATATCCGTAATCATTGCCAACGCACGACAAATGACTTGCGTCGCTAATTGCAATGGCTGGTAAGGCTTTTCTATTGTTTTTGTAACGTCCGGTTAATTCTTCGGCAAAGTGCATGGCATCGCAATGACTGCCACCATTTCCAGCAGAAATAATTTTGCCGCCATTTTGAAAAGAATCTACAATGGTATTTGCAGCATTGAAAATAAGTTCAAAGTTTTTTTGATTGTTCAAAAAACTTTCTAAAGTTTGATGGGCTTCTAAGAAATGAGCTTTTACTGAAGACGCGTCCATTATTTTTTAATTTTATTAAAGCTTGCAACACCGTCTTTCAAGAATTGAATGAAGGGTTCACTTTTGAAATTGAAAAATTCAGCACCATAAGCAGGTTGCAATAAGTTCTCATTTCCATCCAAAATGCAGTATAGCGGTTGGGTAGTTTTACCAAAATAACATTCTTCAATTTCGGCATTTTTTTCACCCAACATGGTGATTTGCTTTCCAGATGCATTTCCAATAAACCATTCGTTTTTCGGAAGTTTGATTTTCTTATCATCTACATAAAGGGCAACAACCACATATTTTTCTTTCAGCAATTTTAACGCTTCTGGATGCGACCAAGCCTTTTCTTCCATTTTGCGACAGTTTACGCAGCCGTGACCAGTAAAGTCGATAAAAAGGGGCTTGTTTTGCGATTTTGCACATGCTAGGGCCTCTTCATAATCGAAATATCCTTGAATATCATGAGGGATATTTAAACTTCCATCTGAATATTTAGCAGTTCCACAAATGGTATTTTCACTAGAATGCGAATTCCCTCCCGATTTAAAGTCTTGCGATGACATTGGAGGTAAGTAACCGGCCAATCCTTTCAAAGGAGCTCCCCACATTCCAGGAATCATGTACATGACAAATGAAAAAACAACCACTGCCAATGATAATCTTAAAATATTTAACTTTTCAACAGCATCGTCATGGGCAAATCTTATTTTCCCTAAAAGATATAATCCAAGTAATGTGAAAATTACAATCCAAATGGCCAAATAAATTTCTCTATCTAAAATTCCCCAGTGGTAAGTTTGATCAGGAATGCTTAAGAATTTCAAGGCAAAAGCCAATTCAATGAATCCCAATACCACTTTTACACTATTTAACCAGCCACCAGATTTAGGTAAGTTGTTTAACCAAGAAGGGAACAATGCAAGCAATCCAAATGGCAAGGCAAATGCCAATGAGAATCCGAACATTCCAATGATTGGTCTTAGTGCGCCACCTTGAACGGCTTCAACCATGACAGTTCCAACAATAGGTCCTGTGCAAGAGAAAGAAACCAAAGCGATGGTAATAGCCATGAAAATTGGGCCAGTAATTCCACCCCTATCGGCCTGTTTGTCTACGCTGTTTACAATAGAACTCGGCAATACAATTTCAAATGCACCGAAGAAACTCGCTGCAAAAATCATAAAAATAACGGTAAAGAAAATATTTGGTATCCAATGTGTGCTAATCCAATTAGCGGCACTTGCACCGAAAGTGTAGGCCACAATGGTGCCTATAATGGTATAAAACGCGATAATAGAAGCGGCAAAAAGGAAAGAATCTCTCAATGCTATTTTTCTATTTTTATTTTTAATAAAGAATGACACGGTCATTGGAATCATTGGAAACACGCAAGGTGTTAACAATGCAGCAAAACCGCTAATTAATGCCAAAATGAATAATCCCCAAGAGCTTTCTTTGGTTTCTGCGCTTTGCACCCCATTGAATGTTTTGGTTTGGCAAACACCATGTCCATTTTCTTTTTTATAATGTGCTGTTCCGGCTGTTTCAATTTGTTCAGAGGCAACAACTGGGGTAGAGTCTATTGTCTCGGTAGTAGGTGTAGTTTCAGTTGCAACAATTTCAGGCGCTGCTGCTTCAATTTTGCCTTGAACAGTTAATGCAGGTGTTTTTACCACTACGTCGCGGATGTTGTCGCAACCAGATTCATTGCAAATTTGACCATTGATGGTCATTTCAATTTCAGAAATGGTAGAAAGTACTTTGATTTTTTGGCGGAATTCTCCTTTGTCAATGAATTCCCCAGATGAGCAATGCCAAACTTCGTCTTCTTTTACCATATGATCACCAACACCTCTGAATTTACCTATAAGTTGATAAGAAGTGTTCGATTTAAAATCGATCATAGCGCGCTGTGGACCGTCATCTTCAGGGCAATCACTTTTTTCAGAGAAAACGTGAAATCCTTTAGGTACATCAAATTTGATAACAATTTCAATGATATCTCCAGCCTTCGCATTTGTTTTGCTAAAAGAAGCAACAAATTTTGGTTTAGGGAAACCGCCTGCAAAAGCGTTTGTAAACGTGAGAATGCTTAATACTGCCGTGAAAATGAATTTTCTAAACATAGGAAATACAAAAATACACGAATTGAATGGATTTTTTTGTGCCATTTGTCTAATTTACTCAGAGATTGTTTAAAAGTAATTTTAGCCAAAAAGATTGCTTTTGTTAGGTTTGATTTGAATTCATATTATCAATGAAGATTAGACGCGTTTTATACAATTTTTTAATAGCTATTTTTTCTATGGTGTTTTCTATGGCAACAGCCCAAAACACTATGAATACAAGAGATTATATCGATTCATTCAAGCAAGCTGCCATGCAAGAAATGAGGGTGCATGGTGTTCCCGCTAGCATTACTTTGGGACAAGGAGTTTTGGAGAGTGCAAGTGGAAATAGCAAGTTGTCTAGAGAATGTAATAACCACTTTGGTATAAAGTGTAGAAAAAATTGGAATGGCAAATTCTGCTTGGCCGATGACGATGCAAAAGACGAATGTTTTAGAGGTTACGAAACAGCCATTGAAAGTTACCGCGATCATTCACTTTTCTTGAAAGGGAGTTCACGTTATGCTGCCTTGTTTGAATTAAGTCCTACCGATTATGAAGGTTGGGCCAATGGCTTGCGTGAAGCTGGTTATGCCACAAATCCTGCCTATGGAACAATTTTGTCTAACATCATTCGGAAATACCGATTGTCGTTATACGATAGTATGGTGGTTTTGGGGGAAGAATATTTCAAGGGGTCACCCAATCAACCCGACATGATGAGCATTAACGGTGTGCCAGCAGTTGGGGCAAAAGAGGGTGAGAGTGCTTCAGATGTAGCCAAGAAACATAACATGGGATCATGGCAAATTTACCGCTACAATGATTTAACTGAAGGCGAAATGATTAACCCTGGTGAAATTATTTATTTACGTCCAAAGCGAAGTAGTGGTTCGGAAGAAACGCATATTTTGAAAAAGGGAGAATCAATGCGCGATATTTCTCAGCAATATGCTGTAAAAATGCGTCAACTCTACAAGAAAAATAAAATGGAGGCAGGACAAGAACCTGCTGTTGGTGAAGTTATTTATTTGAAGGAAAAAAGACAAACCCCACCAAAATTGGCACCTGAAAAACTAAAAACAAATCAAACCGAAGCCGTTGCCATAATTAATCAGCGCAAAAAAGTAATCGCTGAGAATATGCATGAAGTTCAAAAAGGAGAAACCATTGAACAAATTGCAGAAAAATATAAAACTTCAGTGTTGAATTTGGTCCGTTGGAATGATTTGGAAAGGGCTGAAGTAAAGCAAGGTCAGATTTTGGTATTAAGTCCTTCAATGAAACCCGCCGAAACTCCAGAAAACTTTGTAGATACCCGCGAAACCATTAAGCCAAAATATCACACTGTACTCCGCAATGAAACTGTTTTTTCAATTGCCCGTTTATACAATCTAAAACCCGATTCAATCATTGCTTGGAATAATTTAAAAGGCAAATCAATTTCTGAAGACCAAGTGCTTAAATTACGCAGAGAAAAAGGAGCATCGAACGATTCAAGTCCCTCAAAAACAATGCGTGATGTAGCCAATATTCACTTTGTAAAACCTGGTGAAACCCTCTACAGCATTGCAACAAAATATAGCATTTCAGTAGATAAGTTGAAGAAATTGAATAATATAGATAAAAATTCAATTAGTATTGGACAGAAGTTAATTCTACAGTAACTGAATTATTTAGACACAACAAAATGAGCGGCATTGCCCATGTTTTGTTGCATGATAATTTTGCCAAATTTGTTCACTTCTTCAGTTGAAATGGCTTCTGGTTGGTAAATACTTAACAGTTCTAGATTTTCAATTACATTGACATTCAATCCCATTTCAGTTAAATAATTTACCAAGGGTACATGTTTGTTTTCCTTGTCGTCAACTACGCAACGAAAATGAATTGCCGAATTTTGCATGATGTGTGCACGAACTTTAAAGTTACTAAGCGCTTCAAAAATTTGTTTCAAATGTTCTTCCACAATGAAATTGAAATCTTTGGTGCTAATTTCTAACATCAACTGATTGGATTTGTGTATTTTACACGGAACCGAAAGCGGTTTAGAAAACTCACTTACTTTGGTTCCAGGTTGGTCAATATTTAAAAACGACTTCACAAACAATGGAATATTTGCCGCTTTTAACGGTTGAATGGTTTTGGGGTGTATCACTGAAGCGCCATAATATGCCAGTTCAATGGCATCGTTATAGCTTAATTCAGAAATGAGCACGGTATTGTCAAACTTCTTAGGGTCTGCGTTCATCACACCGGCAACGTCTTTCCATATGGTTACAGACTCTGCGCCTAAAAGTTTACCAAATATAGCGGCACTGTAATCACTGCCTTCACGGCCAAGTGTTGTGGTTTCTCCTTTTTCTCCTTTGCCAATGAATCCTTGGGTGATAATCAAATTCTTCGCTGAAAGTGGCTTTAAGCGGTTGGTAACAACGCGTTCGGTTTCGTCCCATTGCACTTTTGCATCGCGGTAACGGCTATCGGTTATGATAAAGTTACGGGCATCGAGCCATTGGTTTTGGATATTTTGACTCAACAAATAAGCACTTACAATTCTTGTAGAAATCAATTCTCCAAAGCTTACAATTTGGTCGTACAAGAAGTCATAATCGTCTTTTAGGTTCTCATTGTCAATCAAACACTCTAATTCTAAAAATAAATTTCTAACCTCATTTGTCCAAATAAATGAATTTTCTTCAAAGAGTTCGTTTAATAATTGGTTGTGAGATAAAATAAAGTCTTTTAAAATTGTAGAAGCGGATTTGTCATTCTTAAACGCAGTGTTAACAAGGGTTTCTAGGGCATTGGTAGATTTGCCCATGGCACTGATAACTACCAAAATATCGTTGTTTTTTTCTTTTGCAATGATGCTTGCAACGTTTCTAACGCCTGCTGCATCTTTCACAGATGCACCACCGAATTTGTAAATCTTCATTTCTTCTTTGTGAATGATAGGGTAAAATATATTTATTTGTTGTTGTTTTGCAAAATAAATACTAAAATATCACAATTACCCTATGCCT
>CANFVI010000055.1 GCA_947450405.1 Flavobacteriales bacterium | reverse complement strand
ATCTGTCTAATCCGTCTAACCCGTCTTATCTGTCTAATCCCGAATTATCTGTCTAATCCGTCTAACCCGTCTTATCTGTCTAATCCCGAATTATCTGTCTAATCTGTCTAACCCGTCTAATCCGTCTAATCCCGAATATCTGTCTAACCCGTCTAATCCGTCTAATCCCGAATAGTCTAAACTTTTATAATCGCTTATAAACCTTTATAAACCTTAGAATTCCATAGATTTTTTATTTGCAAAAATCGCGGAAACTATTGACGGGTAAAATAATATTATCTAATTTTGAAACAATGGCAAAGTTTACGAATGATTTCAAAGATAAAGAAACCGAGGAATTTATTGCGGATCTGAAGTTGTTTAGAAAAAAGTTAGAGAACAATCCAGAAGCCTGTAAGAAATTTTTAGTTGATGCCGGTATTATTACAGAGAAAGGAAATTTTAGAAAGCATTACAGAGGGTTATGTATTCCTATGGCAAAGGATTAATATTCGGTTTTCATGGCTGTGATATAAAAACAGCCAAAAAAGTTATTAATTTGCATGAACCATTAAAGCGAAGCGAAAACGATTATGATTGGTTGGGAAATGGCATGTATTTTTGGGAAAACAGTCCAGCTAGGGCTTTAGAATTTGCCAAAAATTTAGTGCAGAAAGGTAAAGTTAATCAGCCTTGTGTATTGGGTGCCGTGATTCAATTGGGAAACTGCTTGGATTTATTAGATTATCAAAAATTGCAAGTAGTAAAAGCAGGTTATAAAATTCTAGAGTTTTCATATAATAATCAACAAAAACCTATTCCTCAAAACAGGAAAGTTGGCGGTTCAAATGATTTCTTATTGAGAAAGTTAGATTGTGCGGTGATAGAGGGTATTCACTCTTATAGAAATGATAATAATTATACACCGTTTGACAGTGTGCGGGGCGTTTTTTTGGAAGGACAGGAATTATATCCCAATGCAGGTTTTAGAGAAAAAGATCATATTCAAATTTGTATTAGAAACCCAAATTGTATAAAAGGATTTTTTTATGCGCGGGAAAATGACAATAAATTTGAAATCGTATAGGGTTTAGATGCCTTCGGCGTTTAGATGGCTGCGCCGTTTAGGGTTTAGGGCTTAGTGTTTAGTGTTTAGTGTTTAGGGATTAGGGATTAGTGTTTATTAATTCCAATCTGTCTCACCCTACAAAACCGCCTAACCAAAAATCTGTCTAATCCGTCTAACCCGTCTAATCTGTCTAATCCCGAAAAGTCTAAACTTTTATAAACCTTAGAATTCCCTTTTCGCTACAAATGCCAGACAAGCATTAATCATTTCAATTGTAAGTTCAGGAAAATCAGCAATAATCTCGTTTTTATCTTGGCCATCAGATAACCATCCAATAACATCACCCACAGAAATTCTGGTGTTTTTTAATATTGGTTTACCAAAACGAATATTAGGATCAATTACAATAAACTCTTGAAAGTTTTTCATTTGGCTTTTATGAAAGATACAAAAAATATAATAAGAATCAAAATAGCACCTCGCTTCTGAGAAGAGCTTCGCTCGTTTAGGGTTTATTGTTTAGGGATTAGTGTTTAGGGATTAGTGTTTATTAATTCCAATCTGTCTCACCCTACAAAACCGCCCAACCAAAAATCTGTCTAATCAGTCTAACCCGTCTAATCTGTCTAATCCCGAATATCTGTCTAATCCCTAAAAGTCTAAACTTTTATAATCGCTTATAAACCCTCATAAACCTTACCGGTTCAAACTCTCCATTGCCCTCCCAAACCCTTGCCAAACCAACTCTTCAATGCCGGCAACGGCACGTTTGGTTGACTCGTCAATTACAGGTTGTTCGTCGGTTGTCCATTTGCCTAAAACAAAATCGACCTGCCTTCCTTTGGCAAAATCACTGCCGATGCCAAAGCGCAATCGGGCATAATTTTGGGTATTTAACGACGCGTCAATACTTTTCAAACCGTTGTGACCGCCATCGCTGCCCTTGGTTTTCAAACGAAGTTTGCCCACAGGCAAAGCCAAATCGTCGGTTACCACAACCACATTTTCTAAAGCAATTTTCTCTTGCTGCATCCAATACGAAACCGCTTTTCCCGACAAATTCATGTAGGTATTTGGTTTCAACAAAATCAACTTTTTACCCTTGTGCGACACCTCAGCCTTCCAACCGTGTTTTACCGATTCCCAGTTTCCACCCTTTGTTTCACAAAGTAAATCCAACACGTCGAACCCAATGTTATGGCGGGTTTGCGCATATTCATCACCGGGATTACCTAAACCAATAAATAAAAATTTCATCTTAACTTATTTTTGAGGGATTTAAAAATCGATTGCCCAATACTACGCTTTGTTTGGCCAAAAACGACGTAAACAAAGCCAAAAATGTATTCAATGCGAGTACCAAGGAAATGTCCCCCATAGCCAATTTCACCGGATATGCCATTGCGAAAGTAGATTGCGTGGTTACGAAGCCATATTTCTGCTGTAACAACACCAACCCCACTCCCATTCCTATTCCCAAAATGCTGCCAATTACGGCAACCAAAAATCCCTCAAATAAAAACACCCTGTGAATGTGGTTCAAGCGCATTCCGAGGGCGTTTAGCATGGCCAAATCCGACGATTTGTCAATCATCATCATGCGTATTGCCCCAAACAAATTGAAAGAAATCAGCAACAAAATGAAGGCTAGCAACGCAAACGACACCCATTTTTCGGTGTTGAACATTTTATACATGGTTTTGTGCTGCTCCTTTCTGTTCAAAAAAGTGAATTTAGGTCCCAATAAAGCTTGAATTTCAGCATTACAGGGATCAAATTGGGCAGCGTTGATTTTGATTTCGAGGGAACTCATTTCGCCATCGCGCGAAAACAAACTTTCTGCCACCGACAATGGCACGTAAAGCGTTGCATCGTTGTGATCTTCACCCAAATGGATCATTGCCGAAACATTCACCATTTCTTGGTTGAGAACGGTTTGAGAAACCCCAGACGACATTCTGTCGGGCTCCATCAATTCAATTTCGGCATTTTCTTGGGCAATGTTGAGCTTATAAATCAAACCCTCCGACAACCAAGCCAAATTGCGCTCGCTTTTGGAATCGTACAACGATTTTCGACCGTCGATAATCAAACTATCTACGTTTAGGGTTTTTAGAATGCCCTCATCAACCCCACGAACCAACGCAACAGTTTGTTGGTCCATGTATTTCACAATGGCCTTGTCTTCGAGGCATTTGAAATACGACGTAACGCCTTTAATTTTCGACAATTTTTCTAGGGTATCTTTGCCAATGGTAAAAACCTTGCCTTTTGCTGCAACTACTTTTAGGTCTGCATCGCCGTGGGTGTATCCCCCAAAAATGGTCGACTCAAACCCATTCAACGCCGAAAGTAAAATAATGAGGGCCAAAGCGCCAACGGCGTAACCGGCCATCGAAATTCCCGTAATGATATTGATGGCTGAGGGATTTTTTCTAGAGAAAAAATATTTACGCGCTATTAGCCAAATTAACTTCAAGAATCTTTGTTTTCGTTATTGATTTTGGTAAACAATTCGTCCATTTTGCTCACATAATCCAAGGTATCGTCTTCATAGAAGCGAATTTCTGGAATCTTCTTCACGTTGTTTTTTATTTTCTTGGCAATTTCATGGCGTATTTCTTTGTCAACCACGGTATTCAAATGCTTTAACACATCTTTTCTATTTACAATATTGAACAAACTCAAGTACACTTTCACGTAGCTCAAATCTGGACTCACCAACACATTCGACATGGTAACAAAGGTTCCACCCAACCACTCGTTTCGGTGTAATGTCATTAAATCAGCCAAATCTCGCTGAATCTGTTTTGCAAACTTATCTTGTCTTAATCCCATGTTCTTTTTTCAATTAACCCTTTATTTTTTAATCCTATAAACCTAATCTGTCTAACCCGTCTAATCCGTCTAACCCCGAATTGTCTAATCTGTCTAATCCGTCTAACCCCGAATTGTCTGACCCCGTTTATGGTTTATTAGATTCCTATCTTTAAACCATTCAACCCTATAAACCCAATCCGTCTAATCTGTCTAACCCGTCTAATCTGTCTAATCCGGCTAGATTAAGAAAATTAAAGTAATTTTCTTAATCTAGCCACTGGAATATTCAATTGCTCTCTATACTTCGCCACAGTTCTTCTGGCAATGATATACCCTTTTTCCTTCAGTAATTCCATCAAAGCTTCATCGGTAAGCGGTTTGGCTTTGTTTTCGGCATTGATGGCATTTTCCAATATTTTCTTAATTTCCCTGTTGCTAATTTCTTCACCGTCTTCGTTCGAAAGTCCTTCAGAAAAGAAGTGTTTCAACGGAAAAATACCAAAATCTGTTTCCACATATTTTGAATTGGCAACCCTCGAAATGGTACTAATGTCCAATCCCACTTCAGTGGCTATGTCCTTCAATATCATAGGCTTCAAGTAGGTGTCATCTCCCTCCAAGAAGAATTCCCTTTGGCGTTTCACAATCGCTTCCATGGTACTCAAAAGGGTGTGGTGACGTTGTTTCACACTGTCGATAAACCAGCGGGCGCCATCCAATTTTTGTTTGATATATTGAACAGCATCTTTGAGTTGCTGGTCTTTCACATTTGCTTCTTCGTACGTTTTTAGGGTATCGGAATAAGCTGCACTCAGTTTTAATTCGGGGGCGTTTCTAGAATTTAGGGTAACGGTTAAAATTCCATCGTCGGCAACCACGGTAAAATCCGGAACAATATATTGCGTTTTCACACTGCCGCTGCTCGACTCACCAGGTTTGGGATTCAACCGAATAATTTCACTGATGGCGCTGCGAAGCTGCTCATCTGTGATTTTGAGGGACTTGGTAATTTTGTCGTAATGTTTTTTACTGAATGCCTCCATTTGTTCAGAAATAATTTTTTCTGCCAACGTAATGGATTCACTATCACCGTAATCCTTTTTATACAATTGAAGCAACAAACACTCTTGAAGGTCTCTTGCACCAATTCCTGGAGGATCAAAATTTTGAATTTTAATTAAAATTCGCTCAAGTTTGTCTTCGGTAGTTTGGATGTTTTCGTTGAAGGCCAAATCATTGACAATGCTTCTCAACTCTCTGCGCAAATAACCATCTTCTTCAATAGAGTTGATTAAGTGGAAGGCGAGCATGAAGTCGGTTTCATCAAAAAAAGTTGCCCTGGCTTGTTCCAGTAGAAACTCCTGAAACGACGATTGCGCCGCCATCGGCATTTCTTTTTGGTCTTCGTTGGAGTAATCTTCGCCCATGGTAAATGTTGAATATTCATCATCATTTCCACTGGCCCTCATGATTTCATCTACGTCGATATCATGCTGATATTCAGAATCCCAATCGTCTGATTTGCTATCATTTAAATCAATGGTATTGTCTGAATAATCCATTTCGGTGTCGCTTTTTTCGAGCGCTGGATTATCGAGCAATTCCTCATCAAGTTTCTCTTCAAAATCCAACGTACTCATCTGCAACAGTTTTATAAACTGTATCTGCTGCGGCGACAACCGCTGCTGCTGAGATAGTATTTGAGATTGACTTAACGCCATATTACATTTCAAAGATACAAAAACTTTGTTTATGCACCCACCCAAAATATCCGTCTAACCCGTCTAATCCGTCTAATCCTAATTTATCTGTCTAACCCGTCTAATCCTAATTTATCCGTCTAATCTGTCTAACCTGTCTAATCTGTCTAATCCCTTTTGGTTTAGGGTTTATTTAGGCAACCACCCAAAATATCCGTCTAATCTGTCTAACCCGTCTAACCCGTCTAATCCTAATTTATCCGTCTAACCTGTCTAACCCGTCTAATCCTAATTTATCCGTCTAACCCGTCTAACCCGTCTAATCCTAATTTATCCGTCTAATCCGTCTAATCTGTCTAATCCGTCTAATCTGGAGTTGATAAACTCCCAAAAACCCTTAATTTTGCCCCAATGCTTTCAAAACTCGAAGCGGTTCACGCACATTACAAAGAAATCGAATTGCTACTCAGCAGCCCTGAGGTTTCTTCTGATATGAAACGATTTACCAAGTTAAACAAGGAATACAAAGACTTGGAAGAAATTGTGGCATCGTATTTTGAGTACAAAAGAATTACCGAAGGAATTGCCGAAGCCCGCGACATTCTCAAAAATGAGAAGGACAAAGAAATGCGCGATATGGCCAAGGAAGAACTCGAATCCCTTGAGGAAAAACTCGAACCACTCGAAGAGAAAATTCGCTTTCAAATGCTGCCGAAAGATCCCGAAGATGCTAAAAATTGTGTCATCGAAATTCGCTCAGGAACAGGTGGCGACGAGGCTTCTATCTTTGCCGGCGACCTTTATAGAATGTACCAAAGGTACTGCGATAAAAAAGGTTGGAAAACCGAAATCGCCGAAGAAATGGAAGGATCTATGGGGGGTTACTCCAAAATTGTAATGGAAGTAACTGAGCCAGGTGCATACGGAGCCCTCAAATACGAAAGTGGTGTTCACCGCGTTCAGCGTGTGCCTGCTACCGAAAGCCAAGGACGCATTCATACATCTGCTGCCACGGTTGTGGTTATGCCAGAAGCCGAAGAAGTTGACTTTCAACTCCGCGATGCCGATGTAAAAATGGAAACTTCACGAAGCGGTGGCGCCGGTGGTCAAAACGTAAATAAAGTGGAAACGAAAGTAATGCTAACCCACATTCCGTCTGGAATAGTGGTGATCTGTCAAACCGAAAGAAATCAGTTGGGAAACAGAGAAAAAGCAATGAAAATGCTTAGAAATAAGCTTTATGAAATTGAATTAAATAAACACCTCGAAGCCATTTCTTCACGTAGAAAAACCCTTGTTTCAACCGGCGACAGAAGTGCAAAAGTGAGGACATATAACTATCCCCAAGGTAGGGTTACCGATCACCGTATTGGGTTAACATTGTATAATTTACCCGCAATTATGAACGGCGATATCGACGAAATTATGCAAGCCTTAATGGTTGCAGAAAACGCAGAAAGATTGAAAGCAGAAAATCAAAATTAAACTAAAGTCCTGCTGCTTTCTGAATAAAACCGTTACCACTTTTTCTGTTTGGCTTTGAAACGGGTGCTTGCTTTTCTTGTGCTACTTGTTTTGCCTTGTTTTTCATAACGGTTCTCCTTTTATTTTGTGTTCCAACAATTGTACCAATTTGTCCAATACAACTGCGTGAACACCTTCCATACAACATAGACGTATCTATCCCCCAAAATATTTTTCTTAATCTCCCATTTTCATCGGTTTTTTCTCGCATTTGTCGATGAATCTATTTTTCTTTCTTGTTTTTGAAGGACATTTTGTGTTTTGTAAATTTATAAACAATTACAAATCAATTACATATAAGAAATTATACGTGCCATTTTTAGTAATGTAAGTTTATTGTCAATAATGTATATTTGTAAAAAGAAAACCATGAAAACAATCAAAAATATTTTATTAATGACCGCAGTAGCCGGTACATTATTTATTTCAAGCTGCACAAAAGATCCAGTTAAATCTACAACCACTACTGACGCATCAACAGGCGTTTTAATATGTAAATTAAATGGAACTGCTTGGCAAAGTGAGTCTCCAAGCAAAATGTACATCAGCAATGGTGATACAACTTATGGAACATCAGCAACCCTTGTTAACGGAGAATTAACCATTAAAGGAAATAAAATTGTTGGTGCCGATACCACTACAATGGGTATGGTTTTGGTGTTAACCCCAAATAAAACAGGTACTTATTCGGGAACTTTCAGTCCCTCAGCAAAAGATGGTGCTTTGTATTTCCCTAAAAGCGATATCCTTACTATGATTACAATTGCTGGTACTTACAATTCTTCTTACTCTGTAACTTTAACCAAAGTTGACGAAGTAAACAAATTGGTATCTGGTTTATATACAATTACCATGCTTGCTCCTGTTGGACAAGGTGCCCCAGATTACAAAATCACTGAAGGTACTTTCACCAATATTAAATTCTATTAATTAATAATATTTATTCATCAAAAAAGCCTGTTCAATGAACAGGCTTTTTTTTATGCCAATTTTTACAAATCGTAATAAAATAATTGGTCTCCGTCAAATTTTGCATACCCTCCACCCGAAAACCACTCTCCGAGGTTAATATAGCGCGATTTTTGACGAGAATCGTTTTGAGTAAGCGGATTAGAATTTTCTAATTCTACATTGATTTTCAAATGTCTATGGCCAAAAATGAAAAAATCTACGGCCTGAGATTTTAATATTTCCAAACAATGCTGGGTTAGGTACTCTTTATCGTTTCCTTGATAGCTACTTTCAGCCTCTGGTTGAGCCAATCTACTTTTTTTACTAAAACCAGTTGCCAACTTAAAACCAAAATTCGGATGCAAACGCGCAAACAAAAATTGATTGACTTTCGCGAGGAAAAATTTTTTCAATATTTTGTATCCGTTATCACCAGGACCCAAACCGTCGCCGTGATGGATATAAAAATTTTTGTTTCCAAATTTTTTGATAAGTGGATCTTTAAAAATTTTGACACCACACTCCTCTTCCAAATATTCGCGCATCCATAAATCATGATTGCCAACGCAAACAAAAATTTTGATTCCTTTATCGGTAAGTTCAGCCAGCTTTCCTAAAAACCGAACATAACCACGTGGAACTACTGTTTTGTACTCAAACCAAAAATCGAATAAATCGCCAAGCAAATAAATTTCACTCGCATCGGCGGAAATTTTTTCTAACCAATCACAAATCTTCTTTTCTCTCACTTTAGAAACCTCCCCTTGAGGCATCCCTAAATGAAAATCACTTGCAAAATAGATCATGTCGGCTAAAATTTGTTATAACTATAAATAAAACTAAACCCTTATAAGCCTTCATAAACTCTTATAAACCTTAGTATTCCCACTCTCATAAACTTTTATAAACCTTTAAATTGCCCCAACATCCTCGTATCGTTCACAAACAGATCTCGAATATCATGGATACCGTATTTCAACATCGTTATTCTGTCCATACCCATACCAAAAGCAAAGCCTGTATATACTTCAGGATCGATATTACACGCTTTCAATACATTTGGGTGAACCATACCACAACCTAAAACTTCAAGCCATCCAGTGCCTTTTGTGAGTCTTTTATTTTCTTCAGTTTCCGTACCAGCCCAAATATCCATTTCAGCACTTGGTTCAGTGAATGGAAAATAACTCGATCTAAATCTTATTTTTGTTCCCTCACCAAAAAACTGCTGTACAAAATAATAAAGTGTCTGTTTTAAATCGGCAAAGGTTACACCTTTGTCTACATACAATCCTTCAATTTGATGAAAGAAACAATTGCTTCTAGAACTCACCGCTTCGTTTCTATAAACCCTACCCGGCATAATCAAACGAAATGGAGGATCGTGTCTTTCCATCTCTCTAATTTGAACACTGCTGGTATGTGTTCTTAAAACGTTTTCACCAATGAAAAAAGTATCTTGCATATCTCTCGCAGGATGATCTTCTGCAAAATTCAATGCTCCAAAATTATGATGGTCGTCTTCAATTTCTGGACCTTCACTTAAATCGAATCCCAAAGAATTGAAAATATCTACCAATTCATTTTCTACAATTTTCAAAGGATGAAAACTTCCCAACTCATTTTGATAAACGGGAAGGGTAGTGTCAACCAATGCAGAAAGGTCAACCGCACTATTTTCAAATTGCTCTTTGTGAAAGTTGAATTTTTCTTCAGCCAAACTTTTTAAAATATTTAAAGGTTTGCCAATGTCGCGTTTTTCAATTCCTGGCAATTCTTTAAAAACTTCGAACAACTCAGAAATACTTCCCTTACGACTTAAGAATTTCAAACGATACAATTCCAACGCTTCTGCATTTTCAATTATAAAATCATTTACTTCTTGGGTTATTGTTTCAATATTCTGAATCATGGTACAAATCTAATATTCACTTTTGATGATTGT
>CANFVI010000054.1 GCA_947450405.1 Flavobacteriales bacterium | reverse complement strand
CTTTGGTAGTTTACACACTAACTTTAGAGCCTTCTGTAAGTTTGTGGGATTGTGGTGAATTTGCTTCCGCAGCATACAAACTTCAGGTAGTTCACCCTCCTGGGGCACCTTTGTTTTTGATGATTGGTAGATTATTCGCGTTGATGGCGAAATCTCCAGATCAAGTAGGATTTTGGGTAAATATGGTATCTGCTGTTTCTTCTGCAGGTTGCGTCATGTTTACTTATTGGATTACGGTAATGTTTGCTGAGAAATTGGTTTCTCCTGAGAATGCACAAAGAAATACCTTGATTTTTTCAGCCGGTATTGTTGCCGCATTAACAAATACATTCCTTGATTCTTTTTGGTTTAGTGCGGTAGAAGCCGAGGTGTATGCAATGTCATCATTCTTTACTTCTTTGACTTTTTGGGCATTATTGAGATGGTACAAAAGCGAAGAAAGTGAAGGGGTAGATCGTTGGATTGTATTCATTGGTTTCTTGATTGGACTTGCATTGGGAACGCATATGTTGAACTTACTTGTAATTCCAACTGTTTGTTTGGCATATTATTTCAAAAAATATACAGTTTCACCAAAAGGAATTTTCATGGCCCTTATTGGAAGTGCAGTGGCTTTAGGCTTTGTAATGAAAATTATTTACCCAGGTATTCCTTGGTTATTGGCAAACATGGACAAATTGTTTGTGAATGGATTTAGCATGCCTTTCTACAGTGGATCAATTTTCGCCATTGCGTTAATATTTGCTGCCATCATTTATTTGTTAATGTGGTCACACAAAAAAGGGAGTCACAATTGGAATGTAATTTTCTTAACAATTGGCTTCGTTATTTTTGGATATTCTTCTTATGCAATGGTAATTATTCGTAGTATGGCTAATCCAGCTATTGATATGAATAACCCTGAAGATCCATTCAAATTTTACGGTTACATAACCCGTGAACAATATGGTGATCGTCCTCTTTTATATGGCCCTTACTTTAATGCCCCTGCTACAGGTCAAAAAGACAAAGGCAGAAGATATTTCAAAGCGAAAGACCGTTATGAAGAAGGTGATGAAAACATCGAAACCTTGTTTGAACCATACGATATGGATGGTGATGGTAGACCAGAAAATTACAACACTATTTTCCCTCGTATGGGAAGTATGGAACAACGACATGCCAGAGGTTATAGAACAAACAGCGGCATGGATGATGTTCAAAATAGGATAGATGAATTGCAAAATTCGGGCAAGGCAATGACCGAGCAAGACAAACAAGAAATGCAGGCATTGGAATATGAAAGTCCCTCATTTGGAAATAACTTAAAGTACTTCTTTACCTATCAAATAAGATATATGTACATGCGTTATTTTGCATGGAACTTTGTTGGACGTTTGAATGATCAACAAGCCGTTTCTGGAAATAGTAAAGTTGATGGGAATTGGTATTCAGGAATTCCTTTTATTGATAACCTAAATGTGGGTCCTATGAAAGATTTACCGGAATATTATCAAAATCAGAAAGCAAAAAATGCATTTTTCTTTTTGCCTTTGATTTTGGGTATTTTAGGTTTGGTGTTACAATATGGCAAAAAGAAACATGATTTCTGGCTAATTATGACCATGTTTGTGTTTACAGGTTTACTCATTATTGTGTACACAAATCAGCCTCCTTCAGAACCTCGTGAACGTGACTATGCGGTTGTTGGATCTTTCCAAATATTCTGTATTTGGATTGGTTTAGGGGTGATTTCGTTGGCAGAAATCCTTAAGAAATATTTAAAAGGTGCATCTGCAATTGGGGCTGCTGCTTTAAGTATTGTTTTGGTTCCTGTGAATATGGGATATCAAAACTGGGATGATCACGATCGTTCTGGCCGTTATATTGGTATCGATATGGCCAAAAACTTTTTGGAAACGTTAGAGCCAAATGCGGTGTTATTCTGTAACGGAGATAACGACACTTATCCTTTGTGGTATGCACAAAATGTTGAAGGCATTAGAACAGATGTGAGAATTATAAATCAATCATTGTTACCCACTGATTGGTATAGTATGATTTTGAAGGATACAGTTTATAAATCAGCACCTTTGCCATTGTCATGGAATAAAGAAGATTTACAAACGGGTGCGTTTGAATCACCATATGGAATTACCATCAATGCTGCTGCTTATCCTCAGCGCCGCGAGCTTTCTCAAATTATTAAAGAAATGCAAGATGCGAAAAAGAGAAATGGTGGCGAAACCAAAGGCATTGAGTGGAATGGTAATAAATTCTTCATTAAGGTTGACAAAGCTGCAGTTCTTGCAGCTGGTGTAGTTGCTCCAAGTGAAGCCAATTTAATTGAAGATTCAATTAATGTAGATATTGCAAATGGACGTTTGTCAAAAGGTGATTTGGTAATGTACGACTTGATTGCAACCATGGCAAAAGAAGGTTGGAAGAGACCAATTTATTTCACTTCTGTTTCAGGTTATGATTTTGGTTTCTTGAACAACTACTTGCAATTAGAAGGTCTAGTGTATCGTTTTGTGCCAATTAGAGGTGGTGCTGATCGTGGACAACCAATTCGTATTCAAGAGTTTAAATTGTATAATAACTTGGCTAATCGCTTTAAGTATTACAACATGAAGGAAAAGAAAAACTTCTTCTTAGATGACAAAGCTGCTTATGTTCCAAATGATTTGCAACAAATGTCATTGTTGTTGGCTAATTTCTATATTGAAAGAATCAACGGTTTAGAGCAGATAGGCAAGGACATTAAGAATGGATATTCTGTTATGTCTGCTGGTGGAAAAGATGTGCAAGTGCCAATGGCGCAAGTACCATCTCCATTAAAAGGTTACGCAAATGCAATTGCCTATTATGAAGCTTTCAAGGATTCAATTCCTAATTATAAAACTAGAGGTGTTAAAGTATTAAACCATATTTTAACTGAAATTCCTGAATCAGTTATGCCATTGCGCAGAGAATACAGAACTGAATACGGTATTGCTTTGTTACAGTTAGGTGATGAGAAAAAAGCCAAAGAAGTTTTGGATGCAAGTGTGAAAGAGAATATTCAATTTGCTAAATTCTTCAAAAAATTGTCTGAAGGACAAGAAGGAAACGGTGTATTTGAAAGAGAGTTGAGCAACAGTCAGTATTTCATCAACAGGGCTGTTGAGTTTGCAACAAGTAAAAACAAAATGGCTTGGGCTGCGGAATACAAACGTCAGTCTGCAGGTTTATTTTAATTAATGATATTTTGTCCCGCCGAAAGGCGGGACTTTTTTATGTTCAGAAAAGATCCATTACAGAAAAGAGATTCATTTGTTTACGGGGTTCATCCTGTAATTGAGGCCTTAGAATCAGGCAAAACTATCGACAAAGTTTGGATTCAAGAAGGAGTCCTTCAAGGTCAATTAAAAGATATTTTAATGATGCTTCGTGATAGAAATATCATATGGAAGCAAGTACCTATTCAAAAATTGAACACGTTGGTTCGTGGAAATCACCAAGGAATTGTTGTGGCAATTTCGGCTGTAGATTTCGCCAAATTGGAGGATGTTATTGCCGATACCTACGAAAAAGGGGAGGAGCCATTCGTTTTGATATTGGACGGAGTAACCGATGTGCGTAATTTTGGTGCCATAGCTAGATCTGCCTCTTGTGCCGGAGTTCATGCCATTGTAGTTCCTGAAAAAGGAGGTGCTGCCATTAATCCCGATGCCATTAAAACTTCGGCAGGTGCCCTATTTAAAATACCAGTTTGTCGTACAAATTCAATGTATGGCACTGTGAAGTTGTTAAAAAATAGCGGATTGTCTATTGTTGGAGCCTCTGAAAAAGGTGCCTCTAATTTGTTTACTTCCACCATTGAAGGGCCCGTTGCCATTATTATGGGAAGTGAAGAAACAGGTATTAGTTTGGATGTTGCAAAATTGTGCGATCAACTCTTAAAAATTCCATTATCGCCAAATGGCGTTGAGTCTTTAAACGTGTCAGTTGCTTCTGGTATTTTTGTTTACGAAGTAAATCGTCAACGCGCAAAGAATTTGTAAGATTTCATTGTAATTAATTGTATTTTTGCGACATTCATGCCGCAAACTGTTCCAATGGTAAACTTACAAGCCCAATATCATCGCTTTAAAAGTGATATTGACGCTGCTGTTATCCAAGTAATGGAATCTGCTGCATTTATTCAGGGTTCACAAGTAAAGAACTTTGAAAATGCTTTGTCTCAACTGCTAAATGTAAAGCATGTAATATCTTGTGCCAATGGAACAGATGCCTTACAATTGGCATTCATGGCTTTGGATTTACCTGAAGGTTCGGAAATTATTACCCCATCATTTTCTTATGCAGCTTTGGCTGAGGTAATTTATTTGCTTAAGTTAAAACCGGTTTTTATAGATATCAATGAAAACTCATTTCTCATTGATGTGAGTCAAATTGAACAAGCCATAACTTCAAACACTAAGGCAATTGCTCCAGTTCACTTGTTTGGACAAGTGGCAAATATGGAAGCAATTGTTGAAATTGCAAAAAAGCACAATCTTTATGTGGTTGAAGACAATGCCCAGGCAATTGGTGCTGAATATTGTTCTTCGGGTATTTCTGGATTTGGAGGGACATTGGGCCACATTGGAACTACATCTTTCTTTCCCTCAAAAAATTTAGGGTGCTTTGGAGATGGCGGTGCAGTTTTCACCAATGATGACGATTTGGCTTTAAAAGTCCGAATGATCGCGAACCACGGACAAGGTGAGAAATACAAGCATCAAGTTATTGGAATTAACTCAAGATTAGATGCTATTCAAGCCGCTATACTTTCAGTGAAATTGCCTCATTTAAAATCGTTTGCAAAATCAAGACAAGAAGTTGCGGATAGATATACCCAGTCTTTCGAATCTTTAGATTTGTTTCAAGTCCCTCAAAAAGAAATTACTTCAACCCATGTTTTTAATCAATACACCATTACATTAAAAACGAATGAAGAAAGGGATGCATTGAAAGAAAAATTGGGCGAATGTGGAATTCCGTCAATGATATATTATCCAATTCCATTGCATAAACAAGTGGCATACAGTCAAAATGTGAGTTTGCCAATATCTGAGAATATATGTAACCGTGTTTTAAGTTTGCCAATTTGTCCAGAATTATCCATTGAAAATCAAGAATATATAATAAATACAATCTTAAAATTTTATCAAAATAAATAATAATAACATGAAAATAGCTGTAGTTGGTACTGGTTACGTAGGTTTGGTAAGTGGAACATGTTTCGCTGAAACAGGTAACGATGTAATTTGCGTAGATATTGATCAAAGTAAAGTTGATCGTTTGAGCAATGGACAAATTACAATTTTTGAACCAGGACTAGAAGTCTTGTTCAAACGCAACCTAAAGGAAGGTAGATTGAAGTTTACCACCAATTTGGAAGAGGCAATCAAAGATAGCTTGGTTATCTTTTTGGCATTGCCAACCCCTCCAGGTGAAGATGGTTCGGCCGACTTACGCTATGTTTTGGGTGTTGCCGATCATTTGGGTAAAATCATGACCGATTACAAGGTTATTGTTGACAAAAGCACAGTGCCAGTTGGTACGGCTGATAAAGTGCATGCTGCCATTTCTGCAAACTTTAAGGGTGAATTTGACGTTGTATCAAATCCTGAGTTTTTGCGTGAGGGGGTTGCTGTTGATGATTTCATGAAACCTGATCGCGTTGTAATTGGTGCTGCCAATCAAAGAGCGTTTGATGTAATGGATGAATTATATGCACCATATGTACGTCAAGGAAATCCAGTAATGCATATGGATGCCAAAAGTGCTGAATTAACTAAATATGCTGCCAATAGTTTCTTGGCTACAAAAATTTCATTTATGAATGAAATTGCACGCTTGTGCGAATTGATGGGTGCCGATGTAGATATGGTTAGAAAAGGAGTTGGTAGCGATGACCGTATTGGTAAGCGTTTCTTATTTCCTGGCATTGGTTATGGTGGAAGTTGTTTCCCTAAAGATGTGAAAGCTTTGGTTCATAGTGCTTCGCAAGTGGACTATGATTTCAAAATATTGAAAGCTGTTGAAGATGTAAATGCAGATCAGAAGAAAGCTTTATTGCCTAAAATTGATGGACATTTTGGAAGTATTTCTGGCAAAACAGTTGCTATGTGGGGATTGGCATTCAAACCAAATACCGACGATATTCGTGAAGCACCAGCATTGGAAATGATAGATGCCTTAATTGAAAGAGGCGCATCAGTGAAATGTTACGACCCAGAAGCAATGGAAAATGTAAAGCAAGTGATGGGTGATAAAATTACTTTTTGTGAATCTGGCTATGATACATTGAACGGTTCAGATTTCTTGGTGATTGCTACAGAATGGCCTGAGTTTAGAACTCCAGATTTTGAGAAAATTGGTTCTCTTTTATCTGAAAAGGTTATCTTTGACGGTAGAAACCTATTTGATCTTGATGTAGTAAAAAAACATGGTTTCAGTTATTATAGTATTGGAAGACAAGATATTAAATGAAAAAAGAAAGAGTTTTAATTACGGGCGCTGCCGGTTTCTTGGGAAGTCATCTTTGTGATAGATTTATCAAAGAAGGCTACCATGTAATAGGTATGGATAATTTGATTACGGGTGATTTACGTAACATTGAGCATTTGTTTCATTTGAAAGAATTCGAATTTTACAATCACGATGTAAGCACGTTTGTTCATGTGCCTGGTGAAATTAAATATATTCTCCATTTTGCTTCTCCTGCTAGTCCTATTGATTACCTTAAAATTCCAATCCAAACATTAAAAGTTGGATCTTTGGGCACACACAACCTTCTCGGGTTGGCTATGGCAAAAAAAGCAAGAATTTTGGTTGCAAGCACGAGTGAAGTTTATGGTGATCCAACTGTACATCCTCAGACTGAAGATTATTGGGGAAATGTAAACCCTGTTGGTCCCCGCGGTGTATACGATGAAGCAAAGCGTTTCCAAGAGGCTATTACAATGGCATATCATACTTATCATGGATTGGAAACCAGAATAATACGTATTTTTAATACTTATGGACCAAGAATGCGTCTAAATGATGGTAGGGTTTTGCCTGCTTTCATGGGACAAGCATTGCGTGGTGAAGATTTAACGGTATTTGGTGATGGTAGTCAAACCCGCAGTTTTTGTTACGTAGATGATTTGGTGGAAGGAATTTATAGATTGTTATTGAGCGATTGTGCTGATCCGGTAAATATTGGAAATCCTTCTGAAATTACCATTGCTCAGTTTGCTGAGGAAATCATCAAATTAACTGGTACTGACCAAAAGGTGATTTATCATCCATTGCCAACAGATGATCCAAAACAACGCCAACCGAATATTACCAAAGCGCAGGAAATTTTAGGTTGGGAACCTAAAGTTGAAAGAGCCGAAGGCTTGAAAATTACTTGGGATTATTTCAAAGCTCTTCCCAAAGAAAGACTATATGAAGATTCTCATCACAGAGAATTTAAAGGTTAAAAAAAAGGCTCGAAAGAGCCTTTTTTTTATATTTATGGAACAAATTTAAAAATAATACGTTTAACTGTTAATGAAAAGAAAATTACTCTTTTGTAAACTTGATTTAATTGCAAATTTCACTGCTATACAAAATTTCATGATAGAAATCTATCATGACGTTGTCTTTAAACAGTTCTATGTTTGTTTTAACTAATTTAATGCATTGAATTTGTGAAAAAGTTTTTAGCCATTTTATGTATGATCAATGTCTTCGGTTTGTATGGGCAAACTATTTCTGGAAGATTTATTGATTCAACGAATAATTTGAATTTGGAAAATGTGTCGGTTATGGCATTAAATTCTGCCGATAGCATTTTGATAGGTTTTGCAAGAACCAATAAATTTGGTGCTTTTGAATTGAAAAATATTCAATCTAAATCTGTAATTCTTATGGCTACCTCTCCGGGCTATGCCGATTATCTTGATAGGGTTGAAATTCAAAACAATCAATTGGACTTGGGTAATTTAAATATGATTCAAATGTCGCAATTAATTGAAGCAGTTTTTATTAAGGCTCAAAGGGGCAAAATGAAAATAAAAGGAGACACACTCATTTATTTGGCCGACAGTTTTAAAACAAAGGCCAATGCCACAGTTGAAGATTTATTAAAGAAATTACCTGGTTTACAAGTAAATAGAAATGGTGAAATTACTGCTCAGGGTAAAAAAATTCAAAGAGTATTGGTAGATGGAGAAGAATTCTTTGGTGAAGATCCTACCATTGCAACCCGTAATTTAGATGCCCAAAATGTAAAAGAAGTAAAAGTTTATGATGCACAGAGCGATGAAGCAAAGCGAACGGGTGATAATACGGCTTCAAAGGTAAAAACTTTGGATATTCGATTGAATGAGGATTCTAAGAAAGGATATTTTGGCAAAATTGGATTGGCTAGCTCTACAGATTTTAAATTTTCTGAGCAGCGATTGTTATTTAGTTCATTTAAAGCAAAACGAAAGTTTAGTTTATTTGGACTAAGCGGAAATACTGCCAATATAGGAATGAATTGGAATGAAAGAAGTGAGTACGGTAGCGGCAATAATGTTTCTATAGACGGTGGTGGAATTACCACTACTTATTCTGGAAATGACGACAATTTGAGTTCTAGTAACGGATTACCTTCTTCAAAGGAATTGGGTATGATATATTCCAACCAGTGGGGAAAGCATAAATTGAATATGAATGCCTCTTATAAAGATTTGGGAGTAATCAATAGAAATACTTCTAAGAGAATTCAATTATTAACGAATAATGAATTTTGGAATGTGTCAGAAATGAATGATACATCCAATAAAAATCAACTCAAAATTTCAGGAAACTGGGATTATCAAATTGATTCGGTTACATCTCTTTTGGTAACTGCAAAAGGAATTGTTGGTGGGTCGTTAACAAATTCAATTTATAACGGTTTGTCTTCCTTGAATCAAACTGACACGTTAAATAATCAGGGTAAACACGGATTGGATTCATCGCTTAGTTATTCGTTTAATACCAATATGAGGCTTTCTCATAATTTCTCCAAAAAAGGTAGAATTTTAAGTGGCACTATGGGTTTATCGACTTCAAATACCAATGTAGCAAATAGACAAAATTCAATCAATTTATTCCGTAATCAGCTGAATGGATATGACCAGGTTTTATTAAATCAAAATCGAAACAATTCAAGCAAAAGTCAAACATTTGGCGCATCAATAAACTATATTGAACCATTGAATAAGGCGTTTGATTTAACCTTCGGAGTTGATTATAACCTATCAAAACAATGGAATTTATTGGATGTATATAATTCTTCAGGGGGAATTATTAAAATTGATTCTTTGGGGAATAATTATCTATTGGGACAATCAAAAATGAGTGGGAATTTTGGGGTACAATGGCATAACAAAAAATGGAATGTAAGCGCAGGTCTTCGACCTCAAACATCGAATATCCTTCAAGATGAAAAAACACGACAAATAAACCTTGATAAGTCATATTCTGCTTTGCTACCAAGTGTGAATGTGGTTTGGAATTATTCTAAAAGTGGTTCAATTAATTTGTTTTATAATGCGCAAGTGAATTTGCCAACAGCATCAATGCTTCAACCTATTTTGAACAATTCTAATCCGCTTTATATTTCTCAGGGAAATACAAAATTGAGTCAAGGATTGTCGCATAATTATGGATGGAGTTATCATGGAGGAAATATGTTAAAACAATCTTGGTATATGTTATCTGGTAATTTCAATTATTATGCGAGCAATTTCATAAGCACTTCTAACATTGATACGTTAGGCAGGACTTTGTCATCTACAGAAATGGGGAATGGGAATTACAATTTAAATAGTTGGCTTTATTTGAATAAGGGAATTTCTGGAACACCCATTTCATTTGGATTAAGTGCAGGAATAAATCGGTCATCAAGTCAAATTATTCAAAATGAATTATTAGGAAAAAACATGAGCCAATCCTTGACTATACAACCAAGCACGTATATCGAATTGGGTGAGATTTTCATGATAGATTTTCAATACAATTTCACCCG
>CANFVI010000053.1 GCA_947450405.1 Flavobacteriales bacterium | reverse complement strand
GTAAATCCTAGAACAGGAGAAATATTGGGTGCAGATATCATGTTGGAATATGTGTTTTTGACAAACCGTGTGAAATTGGAGAATTTATTTCAACCAGAAGGAAATGCATCAGCAAATGATCACAGCGGTTGCGATGCTGGGCTTTATTTGCATCACCAGCAACTGTTGGCTAAAAACTTGTTGCAGATTTCGAATAACGATGAGTCTGAAATTTCAAGATTATTACAAGAGTCTATTCATTATTTGATTTTACATGAAATGGGACATACAATGGGGTTGATGCACAATATGAAAGCATCTCAACTTCATACACCGGAAGAATTACAAAATAGAGAATTGACCATGAAAACGGGTTTAATTGGTTCTGTTATGGATTACCCAGCGATTAACCTTCCCTCAAAAGACGAAAAACGCAAAGTACAATATTGCCAAGTTGAACCAGGTCCATATGATTATTGGGCAATTGAATATGGTTACAGCATTGGGGTTAACAATGAATCTGAAGAAGAATTACGTTTGAATGCAATTGCAGAAAGAAGCATTGATAAAACATTGGCATTTGGAAATGATGCCGACGATATGCGTGCTCCAGGCAAAGCGATTGACCCAAGGGTCATGATTAACGATTTAAGCAGCGATGGAATTAAATTTAGTGTTGATAGAATTGAATTGGCTCAAAGCTTAATGCCTAATTTATTGACTCGTTTTGGCAATGACCAAGAAAGCTACCAAGCATTGGTGACTTCATTTAATTCATTGAGTGGTACTTACGCAAGTAATGTTGAAATAATTTCAAGGTATATTGGTGGTGTTTACGTTCAAAGAAGTGCTGCAGGTCAAATCAATGCACCGATTCCATTGGCTGCGGTACCTTACAAAGATCAAAAAAGAGCAATGGAAGCATTAATCAAATATGCGTTTGCCCCTGATGCTATGAAATTCCCAGAGGAATTGGCTAGTAGATTGCAACAACAAAGAAGAGGTTTTGGGTTTTCTGCATCTGCTGGTGAAGATCCAAAATTGCATAATAGGGTTTCTAAAATGCAATTTACGGTGTTGTCGCATTTATTAAGCCCTCCAGTATTGCTAAGATTGACAGATAGTAAGTATTTGGGAAATATGTATTCTGTAAATGAAATGTTGTCAGATTTAACGAAGTCAATTTTTGCAGAGGATTTAACTAAAATGGTAAATACACACCGTAGGGTGTTGCAAACTTTATATACCGAAAGATTAATTTCAATGATGGAACAATTCAAAATGGGTTATGATCCAATTAGCAGGGCTTCTTTATTCCAACAATTGATGTCTATCCAAAAAATGATGAAATTAAATCCTGGAACTGATGCGGAAACAATTGCGCACAGGGTATATGTCTTGAGTTTGATTGAAAAGTCACAAAAGAATTAATCTAGGATGATAAGAAATAGACATAACTATTTTGCACTTGGTGCATTCATGCTGGGTGCAGCGGTGATTTTGGGTGCCTTTGGGGCCCATGGATTAGAAAAGAAAATTTCTTTGCATTATTTGGGGACATGGAAAACTGCTTCTGAATATTTGGTTTATAATGCATTGGCATTAATGGCGTTTGCCTCATTTTATTCAAACAGTGAGTTAGACAGTCATGATAAGACTAATTTGGGTTTAGTCATTGGCGTATTGGCCGTGATTGTCGGTGTGTTTATTTTTTCGATGAGCCTTTATTTGGTTGCTTTGAACGAATTAATAGGTTCAAGTTTTAAAAAAATGGGAATGGTTGCTCCTTTAGGAGGAGTTTTAATGTCATTTGGATGGTTTGCAATTGGATATCATTTTTTAAAACATAAGAAACAGAAATAATGAAACAAACTGTGATTTATATGCGCCATGGCGAGTATGACCGAATGGCTGCAACCAAGAAACCAGGTTCTTTAACCGAATTCGGAGAAGAAACTTCAAAAACCGTAGGTCAATATTTATTTGATAAAAATCACATTCCAGATTTGTGTGTTTTTAGCAATGCCATACGTGCCAAAGAAACCAAAGAAATTGTGTTGAATAGCCTTTGCAGAAAGGGAAATTTAAATATAGATGAAATTACCCAATTGGAAATCCCTGAATTAAATGAATGCTGGGATTTCGATCCAATAGTAGCGGTATTGGCAGAGAACCAATCGGCAAAATGTATATTAATTGTAGGTCACAATCCAATCATGGGGGCACTGGGAAATATGTTGAGCAATAGAACCGTTAGATTTAATCCGGGTAGTTTTATGGTAGTGCAATACAATGTACCCGTAGATCGATTTTCTGTTGCAGATCATCAAGCAATTGACATGCTTGAATTCGAATTGGCTTAGACTTTTTAGAATCCAAATACCAAGCTCGCTTTGATTGCGAAATTCCCCTTAGGATTTGGCTTATCCGGCGTAGGGCTTAACTTGTGAGTCATTCTCCAAATGGCATCAATTCTAAGTACTTTAAATATGTTTTCAATACCTATGGCAGTTTCCCAATATGGAACATTGTCGAATGAGTGAATAGGTTCAAATTTGGGACCTCCATTAATACTCTTAGGGATAAGACTTCTATTCTCTTCACTTAATGTTCCGTAAATGGCCTTTGAGGAAATGATTTCCCTCAAATTGAACTTTTTAATGAATGGGATTTTATTTAAAAACAATCCATTAAAATGGTGTTCTATAGAAATTTGTATATTTTGATCTGAGACAAATTCAAACAAATCCATTTGATTGAATGCCCTTTTGTTGTAAAATGGAGCGCGATTTCCCAATGGAATATTTAACAATGGGAAAGGAATTTTACCTATCACCTTTGATGCGTCAATAGAAAACAAGGTGCGGCCAATACCGGACCAAATTTTTCGGGTGCTCACTCCCAATCCAACGCGTTGATAATCATATTTGCTTCCCAAAACACCACTCAATCCCTTTAAATACGTCAAAGTGTAAACAGGGCCAGGAACGTGAATTGTTCTTCTCTTAGTGGAACTTAGCAAATGAAATGCTTTTGGTTCGTATTCTAATTTGAGAGTTACTGTGGCGTTCGTTAAGCTATTAATGGTGTCATTGTCTTCAAGCCAGGCGAGGTTGAACTCCTTATTTCTTGGGTAATCGAATTGCCTGTGAGATAATGAAATTCGGGTTCTTAAACCTTTTGCAATGTCGGTGTTGAAGTCAATTTTATTGCTAGTGCAATAGGTCAAACTTCTGCTACCTATCATGTTTACTGCATTAATCAATGCGTCTTCGGAGGCAACCGCATCGTTGTCTGAAAATCCGATTAACTCAACATCTTTGGAATGGGTTAATGTAAGTTTTGTTCCAGTAACCCTATTTAAGTTCCAATCGATTTTTGCGCCGTATTTGAATTTTTTATCTCCGTAACCATATCCTAAAAACGTTTCAAAAACAAAAGTTTTTGAGAAATCTTTTGAAGTTCTAAATCCAATTCTGTTTCTAAATCCTTCTAGTTTATTGAAGCTGGCTAATAAAAAATACGGACCAAAATCAAAATTTTTGTGTTGATAATAACCATCTGCCAAAAATGTAACAATATCTACCCATTTGGTAATCGTAGGTAACTTTTTCACAGAATCTATTCGGGCGTATATGCGCTTTTCTGTAGCAGTTTGTTTAAAATGGCTGTGATTTTCCCAAAAAGAATCATCTTGCGTTAAACCACCATCACCAATTTGAATGCGTTCTCTAAAATACTCATCGTTATGTACGATGTTGGTTTTGAAGTTTCTACAACTAATGATATTAGAAGCGAGCATTCCACTTGCGTTTGTGTTTATCTCTGCAACATCTAACAATGTTCTTGAATTATTGCAGATGTATCCATTTCCAGTTGGTGCAGGAATGTATTCTTGAGAAATTCTGAGTTTATCAATAAAATTCAGATTTGAATTACCATCAATTTCTAATGACAATCTAACAACCGCTCCAGTTGTATCCTCAACCCAAATCATTCCCGAAAATGCCAAATCTTTGTCGTTTTTAGGGGTAACCTTGATCATGAACAACCTTCTCGGACCAAATTTATCTACCCCAACCAGTTTGAAGTTGTAAATGAGTTTCGATAATGAATTAATAGGCGAAACAATGCCTTTTCCAAGTATGATTAAAGTAGGATTGTAAACGTTGTATTTAATGAGTGCCGATCCAACTAGTTGCGAAATCAAAGTCCCGTCAGCTACACCAACCCCTCTCACACGTGAAGCCAAAATGGTTTCTTTGTTTCGTTGAGGTTCTTTTTGGTGGGCATAATTTGACAAAACTTCGCTGAAAAATATGGGTAAAATGGCTTTTGTTGAATCACCGGTGAGGAAGGTCATGGTGTCAAATAACGGACCAATTTCTTTTCCAATTTTACTTCCTTTTAGTCCTTTACCAATGTTGTTTAATGACAGAATGGACTTGCTAAAGACTTCGCAATCATAATTGCCAGTGTTTTCTGGATTGTTGTTTTCAGCATTTTTTTGTGCAAGTTCGACCCATTTCAATGCGGGATTGATACCCAATACAATTTCTACCTTGGCAGTTTTAACAACTTCTCTGTCGAGGAAAAGTGTTATGTTTTTGAGGTCTTTCTGTTTAGACAGAACAATGGATTTTTTTTCATATCCTCCAAAAGAAATGTTGAGTGTATCTGAAATGATTTCAGAAACATTGACACTAAATTTACCCTCGAAATTTGTATAAAATCCTTTTGTTGTGTTCCCCCAAAATACTGCGGCAAAAGGGATAGGTTCGTTGGTTTCATTTTCAAAGATTGTTCCCCCAATTTGAATTTGGGCATGAGTAAATTGAAATGAAATAAATGCAACGATACTGAGGAAAATACGTTTCAAATCCATGTGATAGATTTCAAAAATAATGTATTCTCATATTTTTTGGCAGTTTGAAATGTTAAATTTTGAAATTGATTAGTTTTTTAGACATAAAGCATTGCATTTTTGATGATTTACTTACTGTTTGTTGCGAAAGTCAAAAGAAAGTGGCATTTTCACGGAATGAAATTGCAGCATCAAAAGTTTATTCTGAGTTTTTTAGCCATCAATTTATTTTGTTTCTCAATCAATGCCCAACAACATGGAGCATCAACAAGATCTGGATATGAATTGAGTCGATTAAAAGATCCGACTACTGGCAAAATTCCAATGGACATTCGATTGAAGGAATTGGCTTTTGCGCAAACTTTACCTAAGTCAACTGATGCCGATGGCATTGCGCTAAGAGGTACACCATGGTACCACCGTGGTCCTTTTAATATTGGTGGTAGAACGAGGGCATTTGGAATTGATGTTGCAAATGAAAATAGATTGATTGCAGGTTCTGTTTCAGGAGGTATGTGGTTGAGTCAAGACAATGGAAAAACGTGGATGCCAACCCAAGGAACGAACGAACTTCGATCTGCTACTTGTGTGGCACAAGATACGCGCAAGAATCACAGAAATGTCTGGATTATGGGTTCTGGAGAAGCATATGGCCAGTCGGCTGGATCTTCTGGTGCATACTATTTAGGCGATGGTTTGTTCATTTCAACAGATAGCGCCAAATCATGGTCGCAAATCACTTCAACTTCTGGAGGTGTGCCAACTGCATTTTCAACCAATTGGCAATTGATTTGGAATGTGGCAGTGGACCCTTCGGCTCCCGATACTACGACAGTTATATACGCAGCAACCTATAACAACTTAATGAAATCTTCTGATGGTGGTAAAACTTGGAAATCAATTAAAACTGGTGGTTCTTATTTTACAGATGTTTTTGTTACACAAAATGGAACCGTGTATTTTACAATGAGTTCTGAAGGTACAAACAAAGGAATTTGGCGTTCAACAAACGGCGTTGATTTTGTAAATATTGCTCCTCAGTTCATGCAAACACAAAAATATCAAAGGGTTGTGATTGGAGTTGATCCACAAAATGAAAACAAAGTTTACTTTTTGGCAAATACTTCAGGTTGGGGAAAAAAAACTACCAATTACAAAGGTGATATTGAATGGAATGCCCTTTTGAAATGTGAATTTGCAAATAAACCGGGTGGTGGAGATACGGCTGAATGGACAGATTTGTCGCTCAATTTACCGAGTGGCGGACCTTTTGAACGTTGGAATGTGCAAGGATCTTACGACATGTTTGTGAGGGTTCATCCTGCAGATTCAAATGTTGTTTTTATTGGAGGGACAAATGTGTTTCGATCAAAATCGGCGTTTGCAGATTCATTGAAAACGAGAATGATTGGTGGATACAAAATAGGTGCAGCTTTTCCAGATGTTGGAACCTACCCGAATCACCATCCCGACCAACATAACTTGGCTTTTTATCCCTCAAATCCAAATAAATTGATCAATACCAATGACGGAGGAGTTTTCAGAAGCAATAATAATTTAATGGATTCTATGGTTTGGGAGTCATTAAATAATGGGTACTTAACCACTCAATTCTACTCGGTTGCTTTAGACCATGGAACTGAAATGAGCAATCTTTTGATAGCAGGTGCCCAAGACAACAATTCCCTCATGACAAATACATTTGACGCGAAATCACCATGGAAGTCTGTTTATTTTGGAGACGGGGCTTACAATGCAATCGACGATGGGGCTAAGAATTTTTATTTGTCGAAGCAACAAGGTAAAATGGTAAAAGCCAAAATTGACAATTCAATGAACAGGATTGCATATAAAAGAATTGATCCAGTTGGCGCTGAAAAATATCAATTTATCAATCCATTTGCATTGGATCCAAATAATAATAACATTATGTATTTGGCTGGTGGTAAATATTTATGGAGAAATGACAAATTGAATGAAATTGTTTTAGATAATAAAAATGATTCAATTTCTTTAGGTTGGACAAAAGCAAAAGATTCGGTTTCGTTGGCAAATGCAACAATCACGGCATTGCATGTTTGCAAAACACCGGCAAACAGGATTTATTATGGTGCTTCCAATAAAAAAGTATACAGGGTTGATAGTGCAAACAAGGGTCAAATGATTCCAGTTGACATTACGAGCAATTCGGTATTGCCAATTGGTAATGTAAGTTGTATTACCGCTGACCCTACCAATGGTGACCATGTAGTTGTTTCATATTCTAATTATGGTATTTACAGTTTGTTTAGTTCAATGGATGCCGGCAAAACATGGACAAAAGCTGCTGGTAATTTGGAACAAAATGCAAATGGCTCAGGGAATGGTCCTTCTATTCGATGGGTGTCGATCGTGCCAGTTGAAAATGGGAAAATTTATTTAGCTGCCACAAGTACTGGTTTTTTTGCTACGGATACTTTAAAAGGCACTTCAACTGTTTGGGTGCAACAAGCAAGCGGCGAAATTGGAAATATGGTTTGCGATATGTTTGATGTTCGATTGAAAGATGGAACGGTTGCTTTGGCTACCCATGGAAATGGAATTTACTCGGCAAGACTTTTCAACACATCGGATATATTGAAAACGAAGGATCTTTCTAATATTGAATTGAGTATTTATCCGAATCCATCTCATGGACAATTTTCTATAAAATCAAACCAGTTTATGAAAATAAATACAGTTGAAATTTTAGATGAATGCGGTAGGTTTTTAGGGAAATATAACGAAAACAGTATTGCATCTAATATTTTCAATTTAGATAGATATAATCAGAAATTGTTTTTTGTAAAAATAATTGCAAATGGGAAGGTGTATTTTAGGATATTAGAGAATATTCGTTAATTGTTTGAAAAAAATATTGCAGTTTGCAAAGTTTATTTTCAATTTAGACATTATTCTATATTTATTTTTTTATATTCGAATTTCATATCATGTTTTGGCATGGTAATTGAAATTTTAATTATTGATTAACAAAATTATAAACACCTAATAATTTCCACTTATGTTCAAAAAATATTCAATCTTCTTTTTTAGTCTAGTATTTATTCAAATACTAACAGCTCAATCAATACTTCAATTTAAAGATACAACTCGCATAAAATTGGGTGAAACAATGGAAATGAATGCGGGTACCATTTGTGAATTCGACTCAAATGCCATTCTTATTATTGAAGGCAGTTTACTCATGAAAGGAACTGAAACTAATCCAATTATTGTAAAAAATAAATTTGACGATAAACCGGGAAGGGGGATTGTAATTTCCGGATATAATGAATTTTCGACAATTGGTATTGAAAATACACGATTTGAAGGATTAATTCAACCCTTGAAATTTGCGAAGTACTGGTACAGGAAATCAGTATCATTGACTAGTCTTAATTTTAGAAATTCAAATTCTAATGTTCCATTGTTGCATATTGAATCTCCCATTATTTACTTTTCAAAAGAAAAGGCAATTCAGATAAATTTAGAAAATTGCAAATTTAACAATAACACAACAGGTGTGATTATTGATGATTTTGGCTCATATGGAATTAACTTTTACTTAAATGAAATTAGTTTTTATAACAATATAAATCCTTTAATTAAAGATGCATCATTTGGTTTCTTGCATTTTAATTTTGCGAATATTTTTGACAAAGAAAATGCAAAAATTGGTTTGATAAGTTTTGAAAAAAATTATGCTGGGAATATACCTTCTGGTATTTCAGTATCAGGAATGCCGCTTTTGTCAATTGCTATAGAAAAGTTAGTCCATTCAAATTCTGATGAAAATATTATTTTCGATCACACCGTGAACAAAAATTTACCATCAATTTTCATCAAAGAGATGAATGGTACAGTTTTGAATTATGCAAGTTCAATTGGAGGAACCGAAACGATAGCATCTAACAAAAGTGGAATTGATGAATCAGGTAATTTATATCTAAATTTCAGATGGCCTTTGTTTAAGAAAAAAGGTGAGAACATTACAAAAATCCAGGATTGGGAATATGGAATTTGGGGTGGTGGTGCTTCATATGGTGGAGGTGATTTGTCTGTGAAAACGTCAAAAGATTTCAAAACTGCACCTTCTTTAATTAAAAATACGATAATTTTAAAAGATTTGCCTCTTTTTTCAACAGTTGAATATAGTTTTGGTTTATATGGTCAGTACAATTTGAATTCAAGATTTTCAGTAAAAGGATCATTGTATCTATCTACCATTTCGGTTCACAATGAATTTGCACCAGCATTGCTAGGTTCTGGAAAACTCGAAAATTCTTTTGACGCAAATTATAATTCAATTTCAACCGGTTCTTCAACTTTTGAAAATAGGTTTATCACAAGAATGCAAATACTTGAGATAGAAGGATTATGGCATTTGAAGTCTTATCAGTTGGAGCGTAACGAAAATCATAAATTTATACCATCACTTGGTTTAAGTTTAGGCGTTCTGCATTTTACTCCTTATAGAATCGCGATGGCAGACAGGAAAACCGGTGAATCATCAAGTGATTATGAATCAAGGTTGTATTCTGATCATATGTATAATCTTAGAGATTTGGGTTCTGAAGGACAAAATTTCTTACCTGGGGCAAAACCATACAGTTCTATTGCATTAAATATTGGTTCTAGTTTCAGTATGACATACTTAAGAAAAAGATATGCAATTAAAGGTGAAATGAAATTTGTGTATACAAGTACAGATTATTTAGATGATTTTGGTCCTGGGTTATGGTCTGGCGGTGACATGAATAAATTGAGATCATCTTCCAAAGTTGAATTGACTGATCCTGCTGATTTGCAAAAAATTACTCAATATAATGGTGCAATTGCAAAAAATGCACCTCGCTCTACAAATGGATTAAACGATTGGTATTTTCAATTGCATTTGGGAATGAGTTACAGGCTTTTTAAATAGATCATATTAAAAAATAATTACAAAGGGGCTTATGGCCCCTTTTTTTGTGGAATTTCATTAAATTCAGGGTGTTGTTTGCTTTTGTTGAGATAATTCTGCAATCACAACTTAAAATCCTTAACTTTGCACATATTTTTTGCCTCAAACTATGGCCATTGAAATTATCGTGCCCGCACCGGGCGAATCCGTAAGTGAAGTAACCATTGCTAATTGGTTAGTGAAAGAAGGTGATTGGGTTGAAATGGATGCCCCAATTGCTGAATTTGAAAGCGACAAAG
>CANFVI010000052.1 GCA_947450405.1 Flavobacteriales bacterium | reverse complement strand
CCTATAGCATTGGTCCATATGTTGGATATGCAGTAGCATTAAGAGCCCAAAGTTCCTATAAAAGCGAATATTATAATGAAGAGTATGATTCAAATTCTGATCCATATTTTATGGAAAAAGAAGTAATGATTGGAATAAATCGATCTGACTTCGGCTTGATTCTAGGTACGCAAGTTGAACTTAATAATTTCACATTGGGACTTCATGGTCAAATGAGTGCTCAAAACCTTTACGGCAAACTTACCGAAAACGCCAACAAACACATGAGCTTACAACTCACATTGGGTTATAAGTTTAAATTATAAAAAAAAAATAACAATATTCGATTAACAAAAACCCCAGCTTGCTGGGGTTTTTTGTTTTTGATTTAGTGCTTATTTATCACATTGATTTTTTGTAATTATAAATATTACAATGTTTTGGTTCAACTGTAGTTGTACTTAATCTGAATACATCTAAATTGTTGTTTATGTTCATTTTGTAGATTATATTCGCATTTAATTCGAAAAAACTTCAAATTATTTTTTGCAATTTTCACAAGAAATAATGGTTAATGGTTTACAGTGACAATTGAAAACCATTGTAAGTTAATCGTTTAAAAATGATAGAATAAAATAAAACTAAATAATCATTGTGCAAAAACTATTAATTACATTATCTTTTTTCCTACAATACTTAAATTTAAATGCACAATGTAGTCCAGTATTTTCATACCCCCAAAAGGCTTGTAAAGGCGATCAGAAACAATTTACAGCTACTACCACTGGCACAAAAATTACATATGATTGGAATTTCGGCGATCCAACTTCAGGTGCAGCTAATTTCGCTTTTACATATAATCCCAAACATATATTTAATAAAGCTGGAACCTATAAAATTCGACTTATTATTAAAGATACAGCGAAGGGTTGTGTAGATTCATTGACTCAAAGTATTACCGTTTATGACAAACCAACCGCTAGTTTTACAATTGACAATTCTTGTAAAAATTTGCCATTAAATATGGTCAATACATCTACCGAGAATCCAATAGATTCGATTGTGCAATGGAAATGGAACTTTGGAAATGGTTCTACATACGCTACAAAAAACCCAAAGCATAGCTATAGTTCAGTGGGAACAGATACCATCAAGTTGTTGGTGTTTTCTAAATTTGGTTGTATCGATTCCTTCACAAAAATTATTACAGTTTATCCAACTCCCGTTGGAAAAGTTTCTGATACAAGTATTTGTGAGCGAATTTCACTCACATTCACTGCGGATACATTATCAGCCGCTAAAAGTTATACCTGGAACTTTGGAGATTCGTCTACAGGAACTGGACAAACATCCAAACATGTTTATTCTAAAGGGAAAAGGGTATACCCGGATTTAACCGTTGCTTTTGCAACAACATCTTGTAAAGTAAATGTTCAATCAGTTCTTATTAATAATACACCAGATGCAACATTTAAGATTATTAAAGACACTCAATGTTTCCGAAATAATAATGTTTGTCTTAAATTATCATCAAAAAATAAATCATTAAAATCCCGTAAAATTATTTTTGATGATGGTTATATAGATGATTTTAGTGCATTTAAAGACACACTTATTTGCCATTCTTATATCGATCCAAACGGAGGTAAATATAGCATAACCGTTGAAATGGTTGATTCTAGTAATTGTAGTGCGCAGATAACCAAAGATAGTGTGGTTTTTATCCGTCCTATTATTTCAGCCAAACTTAATAATAATATTATTTCTGGATGTTTTGGTACAACCGGCTCGTTTACAAATAGTTCCAATATATCTGTGTCGAAAATAAAAAAATTCACATGGATTTTTGATGATGGCAGTATCGATTCAACCAATTGGACGAATACAACTCATAAATACACCAAAGATGGAGATTTTTATACCAAATTGGCAATTACAGATATCAATGGATGTACTGATACTTTTTTAACAAAAAATAAGGTTAGAAATACAAGCTTTCCAGTTGATGCGAAAATTACGAAATTTTATAGCCGTTGTTACAGTGACAATAAATTTGACTTTTCTCAAACTTCTATTTTGAATTCGAAAATCACTTGGAGTTTCATTGGTCCTACCACAAGTAATATATTTTCAGGGAGTTACCATTATGGAACTACAGGTGTTTTTTACCCTTATGTCACCATCAGTAAATATGGTTGTGATAGTATTCGTAAACTAGATTCAGTAGTCATTACCGGGCCTATTGCACGATTTAAGCAAATTCAGAATCAGTTTCAATGTCAAGCACATGACACTGTATATTTTGTGAATGGATCTTATTCTTATAGAAATAAAAAATTGGTTTCTTTTTGGAATGCCGATGATTTAACATACACCTGCACCACTGATACCAAAGCCGGTTTAAACGCAAATAGCAACTGTAACTATTCAAAAGATTCATTTAAGTTTAAGCATTTTTACCCAAGATTGGTTGATAAATGTTACAATGCTTCGCTAATGGTTACGGATACTGCCTTAGGATGCACCGATATTACATATGCCCAGCTTCCCCTTATGAAGCCAGTGGCAAAAGGTAGTTTTACCCCGTCAGATACACTCGCTTGCCCTGGACCTAGTACTTTACTCCAAAACAAAACAGTTTGGTTTGATTCTATTCGTCCTCAACCTAGTTGTTTGAAATATGCTATGTGGATTATGTGGGACTCTTTACAAGCTGCCAAAAGTGGGAAATTCAATAGCTATTGGTCGTTCAATAAATTCAATCATAACTATGCACTTAATCCATTGGCTGGTGATTCTTTGGGATATGTAACTACAGGTTTGATTGTTGAAAATGGTACAGATACAAACGGAGTAATTTGTAGGGACACGGCTTGGTTTCCAAAAGTTATTCGAATTGTAAGAATGAGTTCAAAATTCACATCTACTTATAAACCAAATAAATATATTTGCAAAAATACCAATATACTCTTCTATCTTTCTGACTCAAATCAAACCAAAGGTTCTAAATTCAAATGGGATTTTGGAGATGGTACAATTGTTTCAGACACCATTCAACATTATAAATCTCATAGATATACTAGGGCAGGAGATTATCGAATTATACTGCGAGTAGTAAATCCTTCAGGTTGTTTGCTAGAGGATACCCAATATATTCATGTTGGATTTAAAATGAACATGTATTTAAGCAGAAACTTCGTTTGTGTGAGGGATACAATTGCGTTTCAAGAAGATTGTCGTTATTTCCCAACCGGGTCATCCCCGTCGGGTTTATTTAGCAACAGTGCGAGAGCAACTGCTGGCAAGGAAAAATGCTGGTATAACCTCGATGATGGAAAAGGCTACCGTTATATTGCGTCCAATTTCAAAGTTGTTTATAATAGTCCTGGAATATATAATCTGTCTTTAATTGCAAAAGACAGTGTTGGTTGTTTTGACACATTTCAAAATATACAACAAGTGCAGGTATCTGGACTCTATGCAGGATTTTCAACGCTTAAGGATACTTTTCTATGTCCACAATCGGTATTACTTACTTCAACAGCATCTACTACGGATTCTTCAAATAAAACACTTTCGGGAGATTATATTAACGATTATACTTACGATTTAGGACAGCAATTTGCAAAAATCAAATTCCCGAATCCCACTAAATTTCTAAATACGGGAACCTACAAAATAACGCAAATTGTAAGAAATAATAGGGGATGTATTGATAGTTTCAAAAAAACAATTCTCGTGGTTGGTCCAACTGCTAAATATGAAATCATCAGCGATAGTATTGGTTGTAGCCCATTGAAAGTAGTATTTAAAAATAATTCAACTTACGGAACAAATTATATTTGGCAATTTAATGATATAAATAACAACAATTTAAATACTACTAGCGACACCACTGTAAGCCTTAAATATACAGGTTACGGTGATTTTTACCCATACTTAGTGGCACGTGGTACATTTACAATTAACGGCTCAACAAATGTTTGTTCTACCATTTACCCAGATACTAGTTTGGCATTCAAACATAAAATTACCGTTTGGGAATTGCAAAAGGTGAACTTTTATTGGAACACAAACTGCAAACAACTTACTACAAACTTTTATAACTATAGCACTATTAAAACTGGTTATCTGAAGAGTTTTGTTTGGGAATTTGGCGACGGAACATCAAGTACCAAAGAAAACCCCTACCACCAATGGAAAGACACTGGTTACTATAGAGTAAAACTTACCGTTTATTCAGACAAAGGTTGTTCAGACACCATTGTGAAATATGTGAAGGTTTCTTTTGCACCGGTACCTGATTTTACTGTTACTTCAAATTGCATTGGAGAAACTTCTCAGTTTACAGATAAATCTATTTCGGTAGGTGATAAAATTCAATATTGGTATTGGGATTTAGGCCTTGGAAATGGCTCAGGTTTGGCTAATCCTACAGAAAAATATCCGACAGATAAAACTTATACCGTAAAGCTATTTGTAACAAATACTGCTGGTTGTACAGAGAATATTAGTAAATCTTACACCATATGGTCACGGCCTGTTGTTTCATTCACCAATAACCCAAAATGCGATAAAAATACAATTGCATTTACCAATAATTCAACTGGCAATCAACCATTGGCCTCTCAAATTTGGTACCGAGGAGATAACACCAAGGCAAAAACATATAACGATACCCACTTATATTCTAGTTATGGATTTTACAATACAAAATTAGTTGTTACCACCGAAAAAGGGTGTAAGGATTCTCTAACCAAAACAACTACTGTTTACCCAAACCCAATTGCAAAGGCTTTGGTTGACGATAGTGCGCAATGCTTGACTCAACATACCTTTCACATGCAAGATGTTTCAACAATTCCATGGTCTACGTTGAGTTCAAAATGGACATTGAGTAATGGCGTAACCAGTACTTCAAAATCATTTAATTATCGCTTTATTTTCGATGGATTTTATACGTCAAAACTTGTGAGTATTTCTAATTATGGATGTAAAGATTCTACCAATATCCTAATTAGAGTAAAACCGTCGGTAATTCCCGATTATACAGTAAACAATATCCCTCAGTGTTTTAATGTCAATAAATTCACTTTCACAGAAGGAAGTACCCTGAACAAAGGAACCTATACCTACCGATGGGAATATGGAGATGGAACTAACGATACTGGTAAAACCGTGAAACACCGGTATTCCGATACTGGGCTATTTTATGTACGATTGATTACAAAAACAAACTTGAACTGCTTAGATACCATGATAAAAACTGTAAGGGTTTTACCCATGCCGAAAGCAAAATTTTCTGTACCAGATACCAACCAGTGTTTGAGCACAAACAAATATAACATTAGCAACAATACCACCATTAGTTGGGGTAATTTGTCGGCCTATTGGACATTTGGCGATGGCACAAATTCCGCAGTGTATAGTCCCTCAAAATCATATGCCGCCATTGGGAGATATTTGGTTACATTGTTTGCAAAATCAAATTTTGGTTGCGGCGATACCACGTCTCAATATTTCAGAGTGAATGTAATGGCAAAGCCTAAATTTACGGTAGATGACTCCGATCAATGTTTTAGTCAAAATGTATTTAAATTTACAAACAATAGTACCATACCTACAGGAACAGTAACCGCGAAATGGAGTTTCGGTAATGGAAATAACAGTACAACATACAACCCAACTTATACCTATCCCGTTTATGGTAATTATACAGTCAAATTAAGGGCGATCTCCAATTTTGGTTGTACCGACAGCGTCACCAAAAGCATTATTGTTTATCCAATGCCAATTGTGAAAATACAAGTGAATGATACCGATCAATGTATCAATCAGCAGAAATTCACATTTACAGATATTAGCACCATTCCTTATGGCAACACAACCAGGAAATGGATGTTCCACGATTCGAGTTCTTTATATGGGGTAGTGAATAGGACATACCCGAAGGATACTTTTTATTATGTGAAATTAATTAAGACAAGTCAATATGGATGCATTGATTCTGCACGCAGAAAAATGATCCTATTTACCAAACCTAATCCTTCATATACCTTGAACGACTCGGACCAATGTTTGCGGTGGAATACGTTCATTTTGACATCAACATCAACCATTAAAAATGGTTCGTTCACATACAAGTGGAAATATCCAAACAATACAACGCAAACCACTTCTAAAGGCACATACAAACATGCCTTGGTTGGAAACTTTTACCCTAAAATTATAGTAACCAGCAATAATGGTTGTGTAGATTCTTTCAGCAGAAAAGCCATTACTTTTCCAATGCCTGTTTCAAAGATTACATTTAACGATAGTGACCAATGTGTTAGATATAATTCATTCACCGTAACCGCTAGTTCAACAGTAAGCTCTGGTACAGTTACCAATAAAGGATTCTGGGGCAATGGAAATACTTATACTGGAAATAGCAACGTTCAATCGTATTCTAATTCAGGAACTTTTAATGTAATTAACATTGCAACCACCGATAACAATTGCATTGACACACTAATTAAAAAAGTCATTGTTTTCCCAATGCCGGTGAGTAAATACAAAGTGAATGATTCTGCACAATGCTTTGCCAATCAGAACTTTGTTTTCACTGATATATCAAGTATTTCATCAGGAAGTTATACGAGGAAATGGATGTTTGCAGATTCAAATTCAAATCGATCTATTGTTACCCGCAAATTCACACCAGATACCACACATTATATTACTTTGGTTATTACTTCCAACTTTGGATGTTTAGATACCTTCAAAAATAAAGTTACAGTGCATTCAATGCCCAAAGTGCTTTATTCACCTTCCGACACTTCAATGTGTTTTAATCAAAATACATTTACTTACACAAATAAATCTGGAATAAGAAAAGGAAAGTTGACATATAAATGGACATATGCCGACACAAAATCTGATACAATTAAAAGTCCTACCCATGTGTTTTCTTCATTTGGTAATTACCAAGTTAAGCTTATTGCCACATCAGAAAAAGGCTGTAAAGATTCCATTAGCAAAACAACTTATGTAAGGCCAATGCCCAAAACAAAAATTGGCATTAATGATTCTACACAGTGTGTTAACCAACAACTTTTCACATTTAACGATCTTTCAACAGTTTCATATGGCACTTACGCCAGAAAATGGAAGTTCCACGATTCTACTTCAACAGTAAAAAGTCCCTCAAGAAAATACGCAAAAGACACCTTTTTCAAAGTAAAATTGGTTACCACAAGCCAATATGGTTGCATGGACTCGCTTACATTATCCATTGAAGTTTATCCAAAACCTTATCCGTCATTCACAACCAACGATAGCGACCAATGTTTGCGATATAATAATTTCCAATTTACAAATACATCCAAAGTAAAATATGGAAGTATTACCAAGAACAATTGGAAATATTCAGATGGCAAATCACAAATTTTATTGAATGGAAATAACTCTTACCCCAATTTTAATACCCATTTTGCCCAGTTAATTACAACCACCAACAATGGATGTGTAGATTCTATCAAAAAAACCATGATTGTATGGCCAATGCCGGTTTCTAAATATTATGTAAAAGATAGTGCACAGTGTTTTAGAACCAATGCATTTACATTAATACCAAAGTCTACAATCAATTATGGAAGTATAACCTACAAAACCACTTGGGGAGATACCATTCAAGCTGCCAATCCAGTATTGAATCACGTTTATCCGAATTATGGAACATACAAATTGGCCTTTGTTACAACCTCAAATAACCAATGTATTGATACTTTCTTGAATCAAATTGTGGTTCACCCTATGCCAAAGGCTAAATTTACAATTAACGATACGGCACAGTGTATTAACAATCAGAATTTTGTTTTTACAGACATATCTACCATCGCGTTAGGAAGCAATACCCGTCGTTGGATTTTCTCAGGAACAAATAATTTTGCATCACCAACTACATATAACTTTACTCCTGATACCAATCATATAATCACATTAATTGAAACTTCAAATAAAGGATGTTTGGATACCGCGTATAGAATGATTACGGTTCACTCAAAACCTTCACCTAAATTCACAGTGAATGACAGTGCACAATGCCTACGTCAAAACAACTATATTTTCACTAATACATCGGGTATTCGCAAGGGCACATTAACTTATAATTGGTCGTTTAACGATTTTACCACATCCACATCAATATCTCCAACCCATAAATACAAAAAATGGGCATTTTACAGACCCGTTTTAAGGGTAACTTCTGAAAAAGGATGTACCGACACTTTTGGGCGTTTGATCAAGGTAAACGACATGCCTTTGGTAGATCTAAATACAAACGATTCAACGCAATGTGTAAATAACCAATCTTTTGTGTTTACATCATTGTCTGCAGTTGGCGAAGGTAACTTGGCTTCTAGCTGGGTAATAAACGATGGTTTTACAAGTAACCTCAAAACATTTACGCGATTCTTCCCTAAAGATACCATTTATGATATCAAATTGGTAGAAAAAACAAATTTTGGTTGCATGGATTCTGTTACAGAACAATTTGTAACATATCCCAAACCAATGGATAACTTTGATATAAATGCGGTAAAGCAATGCCTATACCAAAATAAATACGTGTTTACCAATAAAACAACAGTGAAGTATGGTTCAATGGCCCACAAATGGGAATTCGGCGACGGTGCTGCTATGAACGCTCCCAATGCTTCGCATTTTTATTTGAAGGATACTACCTATGTAGTGAAACTTTCTACCATTACCAATTTTGGATGTACCGATACCATTTCTAAAATTGTTGAAGTAATGTCGATGCCCAAAGTGAATTTTTCAATCAATGACGCTGGCCAATGTTTCAAAACCCAAGACTTCCAGCTTCAGGATCTTACGAAACTCAAGAAAGGTATACTTTCAACTTTCTGGGATTTTGGAGATTCATCAGTTTCATCGATTGCAAATACATCGCATTCTTATGTTCGTATTGGGAATTATAGAATTAAAATGATTTCTACGTCGGACTTCGGTTGCAAAGATTCTATGAATAAACAAGTTTGGGTAAATCCAAATTCAAATCCGTCCTTCCAAATTAACGACACCGGACAATGCGAACCTAATCCTTTATTTATTTTCCAATCAACCAGTAACATTATAAAAGGAAATATTGTACAATATGTATTCAATTTAGGTAGATACGATATTCGCAATGGATTCAAACATAGTAAAAATTATAATTATACTGGAATTGAAAACATTACAATGTATACCTATTCCGATAGTGGTTGCATTGATAGTGCAAAACGAATAATTCAGATTTATCCGAAACCCAAGGCTAAGATGCTGATCAACGACAGTGCCCAGTGTGTCAGACAAAATGATTATTTATTTACCAATATCAGTACTGATAGTTTTGGATTAAAAAATACTTATTGGAACATAGACAATAACAACTATACCGATCCGAATTCAGTGAATTACAAATTTAAAGATACAGGATTTAAGAAAATTGTATTGGTACAGTCAAACGTTTTTGATTGCTTCGACACATTATACAAGGTTGTATATGTGAAGCCAATGCCAGATCCTGCTTTCGCTAAGTTGAAAACATATTATTGCCAGGGAAATCCATTCGAAACCATTGTGCCAAATACTCCCGGTGGTGTTTTTGAGGGACATAATATGCAGGGGGATTTATTTGTCCCTATTGTATTGTGGGGAGATACTGTGAAATATATCATAACCGTGAACGGATGTTCAGATAGCAGTATTCAATATACCCAGGTTTACCCAAAACCATCTGCAGATTTAGGTAATGATACCACAATTTGTAAAAATGAAATTCTAGAATTTGATGTAAAATCTTGGAATTCTACTTACCAATGGAGCGATGGAATTAACACTCCATTCAGAAGAATTAACAAAGAAGGTACTTACATTATAAATGTTACCAATATTTGCGGTGTGGTTTCAGATACGATTCGTGTGGGTTATTTAGATGAAGATTGCCATATTGTAGTTCCAACTGCATTTACACCAAATGCTGACGGTAAAAATGACCTTTATAAACCAGTCACAACTGACGTTGCTTGGTTGAAATATCAAATTATCAATCGTTGGGGCGAAATCCTGTTCAAAGGTGATTTAAATTCACCAGGGTGGG
>CANFVI010000051.1 GCA_947450405.1 Flavobacteriales bacterium | reverse complement strand
GAAATTATCGTGCCCGCACCGGGCGAATCCGTAAGTGAAGTAACCATTGCTAATTGGTTAGTGAAAGAAGGTGATTGGGTTGAAATGGATGCCCCAATTGCTGAATTTGAAAGCGACAAAGCTACTTTTGAAGTGAATGCTGAAAAAGCAGGCGTTGTTGAAAAACTAATTGGTAATATTGGCGATACCATTGCCATTAATACTGTTATTGCTGTAATTAATACAGAGGCTGCAAGACCTGCTTCTGCAACTCCAACTGCCGCTCCTATAGCTGCAGTAAAAGAAGAAAAAGCGGCTCCTGCGAAAGCAGCAGTTCCTGTTGCTGATGCGAAACCTGCTATGGTTGTTGCTTCTGATGTACTTGCTTCGCCAATGGCATTGCAATTGCTTCAAGAGTATGGAATTGATGCTTCTCAAGTAAAAGGCACAGGTTCTAATGGTAAAATTACCAAATTAGATGCACTTGAAGCCATCGTTAAAATTGGTGGTGTAAAGCAATCTGGTTCTAAAACTACTGGCAGAAATGCACGTAGAGAAAAAATGAGCAATTTGCGTAAAACTGTTTCTAAACGTTTGGTTGCGGCCAAAAATGAAACAGCCATGTTAACTACGTTTAACGAAGTAAACATGAAGCCAGTAATGGATTTACGTGCAAAATATAAAAAACGCTTCGAAGAGCAATTTGGTGTTGGTTTAGGCTTTATGAGCTTCTTTACCCGCGCCGTTTGTATTGCGCTTCAAGATTGGCCTGCTGTTAATGCTTCAATTGAAGGTGAAGAAATTGTATACCACGATTATTGCGATATTTCAATTGCAGTAAGTGCACCAAAAGGATTGGTGGTTCCGGTTATTCGCTCTGCCGAAAATATGTCGCTCGATGAAATTGAAAAGGAAGTGAAACGCCTTGCAGGAAAAGCACGTGACAATAAATTAACCATCGACGAAATGACCGGCGGTACATTTACCATTACCAATGGTGGCGTATTTGGCTCAATGATGTCTACCCCTATTATTAACCAACCTCAATCTGGTATTTTGGGAATGCATAATATTATCGAACGCCCAATCGCTGAAAATGGACAAGTTGTAATTCGTCCGATGATGTATTTGGCTCTTTCTTATGATCACCGTATTATCGACGGTCGTGAAAGTGTGAGTTTCTTGGTAAGAGTGAAAAATCTACTCGAAAACCCTGAAATGATGCTTGATGGTAAAAACCCTCAAGAAAAAGTTCTTGGGCTTTAATGCATAACCACGACCATCACGATCACCACTTAGAAATGGGGAGGAAATTCCTTGTAGGAATTATTCTCAATTTCGTTTTTGTATTGATTGAACTTGGTTTTGGCTATCAAATAAATTCTCTTTCCTTATTGGCAGATGCTTGGCATAACCTAGGCGACGTAGCTGGTTTAATTATCAGTTGGTTCGCCTTTAAAATGGCTACCAAAAGTCCCTCATCAACTTATACCTATGGTTTTAGCAAAGGTACCATATTGGCTTCCTTGGCAAATTGCATATTACTGTTTATTGCAGTAGGTTCAATGGGAATTGATGCAGTAGCGCGATTAAAAGTGCCAAATCATCCTGATGGATTCATTGTGAGTATTGTTGCAGGAATTGGCGTTGTCATCAACACAGTTACAGCCTTGATGTTTGTTAGAAGCAATGAGTTGAATAATAGAGCCGCATTTTTACATATGGCAGCCGATGCGTTGGTTTCATTGGCGGTTGTTTTTGGTGGATTGGCAATGAATTTATGGGGTTGGCAATGGATAGACCCAGTTTTGGGGTTAGGCATTTGTTTTGTAATTCTTTGGGGTACGTTGTCGTTGTTTAGCAGTAGCCTAAAACTGAGTTTAGATGGGGTGCCGGAGGGATTGGATACCATTTCAATTCAGGAAGAGCTTGAATCGCTAGAAGGGGTGAAACATATTCGGAATTTCCATTTGTGGGCAATAAGCACAACGAGAAATGCACTTACTGCCACAATTGTGTTAGAAAATGAACAAACACTTTCTAAACAGGAAGAAATAAAAGAGGAAATTCGGGTGATGCTTAAAAAACATCGCATTCAACACACTACGCTCGAAACAGAAGTCTTTTCAAATTGATATTAAGGCATTCACCTTAATATAGTTTGCCCTATCATACATTCTAAACATTTCTTTGGTTTACAATAGTGGTCATATTGTGCCATGAGTTGCTGGCTGTTTTTTGCTGAATAATTCATGATGTTTAACCAATTCATTTTTCGGGTAATATTGTTTGTTTCTGGTGAAATTCGTTCAAGGATTTGAATACCATGATCTGCAAAATTTTGATTATGGTGTAATTTCCCATAAGCCAACCAAATAGGAACAACAGCATTGATAATGAGTTGTTGTATGTGTTGCATTCCATTGATAATGATTTCTGGTTCTTGAGTCTTGGGATTTATCCATTCACTTGAAGTACTCAAAGCCTCAACCAACGCTTCATAAGAAGTTAACTCTAACCAGTTTGACAAGTTACATTCATTTTTACTAAGCCATTGCGCCCATTGCCATAATCGAATATTTGGAAATGCATTGGGTCTTATTTTGCCGAAATACCAATTTAGTTTTGGTGTTTCAATGTCAAATTTCCGTTGAAGAAAAACATACGTTTCAATGAGTTTAGCTTCCTTCGATTTGATAACTTGATTATCTAATTTGAGTTGGCTTCTCCCTAACCAATAAGCCAACATTTCATGATGAGAAAATCGTTGCATTCTATTTAACTCGGAATGTTCTGCCAACCATATCATCGATTCTCTATTTTGTGCATCTACCCAATATTTGGCAATTTGCACCATGATGGTTTTTTGCCAGTCGCCCTTGTATTTGTGGTGATTGATAATTACTTCTTCTGCTTTGCGGTTCCAACGCTCAGATTGTGCAAATGTGAGTTGCTGATATTTGTCCGACAACAGTACTTTGTTCTGAAATTGTTGGCAAGGAAATTCACCATTTAGGGTGTTAATTATTTGCAAATTTTGCAATTCTTTTTTTGCAAAATAATTTTGCAACTCCAAAACAGGGAGTATTCTGCCTGATTTATCAGTTGCATTTTTGTCGTTATTCCAAACCACATGCAAAATAACAGAAGTGTATTTTTCATCACTTTCATGTTTGTGTTTGAACCAATCACTGGCATTGACATGAATTTCAACTGCACCATAATTTCTGACCCCATCAATTTCAACCTCTGCCTCAAGAAAATCAGGACCTTGTGCATGGTTTAGTTTGCCGAAATTTAGAATAATAATGGATTGGTTTTGGGTGGTTTTTAGTTGTTTGCCAAATACCATTTTGGCATCCCAGAATTGTTGAATTACAAGCTCTTTCACGGTGTCTTTCTGTTATTGTAGTTCTAATTTCGTGAATAATTTTGCGAAAAGCAACATGCAAGATTTTGGTTGATTGAATTTGTGAGTTGATAAAATGTCCCTCAAAAAAATAAAAACAAATTTCATATTTGCAGTAAAACAACTGAATCAAACTATTTTTGTAATGATGAAAAGCGATGTAATTATTATTGGTGGTGGAATTGTTGGTTTGGCAACTGCATATACGTTGCTTCAAAATAATTCGCTGTTGCATTTGACATTACTGGAAAAAGAATCACATGAGGCTGTTCATCAAACAGGAAACAATAGTGGCGTTATTCACTCTGGAATTTATTATAAACCAGGAAGTTTGAAAGCCTTGAATTGTATTGAGGGATATCATATGCTGGTCAATTTTTGCAAACAAGAGCAAATTCCATTTGATCTATGTGGTAAAATTATTGTTGCAACAAAACCTTCAGAAATTCCAGCATTAGAAACTTTATATCAACGCGGAATTCAAAATGGATTATCGGGATTGAAATATTTAAATGCCAATGAAATTAAAGATTATGAGCCCAATTGTATTGGAATCAAAGGGATTTTTGTTCCTCAAACTGGCATTGTAGATTATAAATTGGTGAGTTTGAAGCTAAAAGAGAAGATTCTCTCTTTTGTAAATGCAAAAATTGTTTTCAATGCAAAAGTTGTTAGAATTGACCAAAATTACACGCGGGCTAATGTTCAAACATCAAACAATATGCAATATGAAAGTAATCTTGTTGTGAACTGCGCTGGTTTGTATTGTGATAAAATTGCGGAAATGGCAGGTGAGAAATTGAATTTGAAAATTATTCCTTTTAGGGGAGAGTATTATAGTTTAAAACATGAAAAGGCTGGGTTGGTAAAGAATCTAATTTATCCGGTTCCCGATGCCAATTTTCCATTTTTGGGAGTCCATTTTACCCGCAGAATTTCTGGTGAAATTGAAGCAGGACCAAATGCTGTTTTCGCTTTCAAGCGTGAAGGATATAAGAAAACAGATTTCAATTGGTCGGAATTTTGGGAGAGTATTTTTTGGCGTGGATTTAGAAAGGTAGCTATGAAATATTACAAAACCGGATTGGGTGAGTACTACCGATCATTTTCTAAACGAGCTTTCACCAAAGCTTTACAAGGATTGGTTCCATTGGTTCAAATAGATGATTTGGAGCCAGCTGGAGCAGGTGTTAGGGCCCAAGCTTGCGACAAAGACGGTGGCTTGATAGATGATTTTTACATCCAAGAAAGTAATTTGTTTGTACATGTTTTGAATGCTCCTAGTCCTGCCGCTACAAGTTCTCTTTCCATTGGAAAGCATATTGCATCAGTTATTGAAAAAAAGCTAACTAAATAATCAATTGGCACATTCTGATCTCTTGGTTATTTTAAAAAAATACCTTCCTGAGGGAAGTGCTGATTATGCACATGATATTTTGTGGAAATATGGCATTCAGCTCCGTATTAAAAAACCAAGGGCCACAAAATTAGGCGATTACCGTCCACCACAACCTGGTGAAGCCCATCGGATTTCGATCAATAAGGATTTAAATAAATATGCGTTTTTGGTAACTTTTTTGCATGAAACTGCACATTTGATAAATTTCGAGAAAAGGGGATTTAAAGTTCAGCCGCATGGATTGGAATGGAAACAGGAATTCCAGGTGGTTACCAATCCCATGTTGCACGAAACCATCCTTCCAAATGATGTACAAATTGCGTTACATCGATATTTGAAAAATCCGAAGGCCAGTAGTTGCACCGATCCATTTTTGTTTAAAACCCTGAGAAACTATGATGATCGCCCGGATCATATGGTTTTGGTAGAATCAATACCTTTGCAAACATTATTCAAGACCAAAGACGGCAGAGTTTTTACAAAACTCGAAAAAATGAGAAGTCGTTATCGCTGTGTTGAAAATCAAACAGGTAAAATTTATTTGGTTCCAGGACTTTTAGAAGTTGAAATTGTAATTTGAGTTGCGATTTTCGCAACTCTTTGGTATGTTAATTTAAACTCAAATTTGAAGTTTGAATGAAAGTGCTTTACTTTTGTATTTTATGAAAACCCTTTCTATAGTTATTCCTGCCTACAATGAAGGTCCAACAATCCATCATATTTTGGACAAAATTCAAACTGTTCAATTGCTTGGGGGATATGATAAAGAAATTATTGTTGTAAATGATTGTTCAAAAGACAACACTTGGGAAATTTTAAATACATATAAAAATGACCACCCTTCGATGAATATTCAGTTGTTTCAACATGAAGTAAATCAGGGAAAAGGAGCAGCATTGCATACAGGAATTAAAAAAGCTACAGGAGATGTGGTGGTAATTCAAGATGCTGATTTAGAATATGATCCTAATGAATTTAATATTTTATTGAAGCCAATTGAAGATGATGTGGCTGACGTAGTTTTTGGTAGTAGATTTATGGGAGGCAAACCGCACAGGATTTTGTTTTTCTGGCATAGCATAGGAAATAAATTCCTCACATTTTTAAGTAATATGTTCACCAATTTGAATTTAACAGACATGGAAACTTGTTACAAAATGTTCCGTAGGGAAATCGTTCAAAGTTTACATTTGAAAGAAAAACGTTTTGGATTTGAACCAGAGGTAACAGCAAAAGTTTCGAGAATTCCCAAAGTTAGAATTTACGAAGTTGGAATTAGTTATTATGGCCGCACCTTCGAAGAAGGAAAGAAAATTGGAGCCAAAGATGGATTCCGTGCAATCTATTGCATCTTGAAATACAATTTATTTTCGAAATAAATGATTCAATCATTTCGCCAATTGAGCAAAAATAAAAAGTGGTTACTTTTTCTCGGTTTATTTGCTTTCATTGGTGGGTTGTTTTGCATCCGACATGGCCATGAATGGGGCGATGATTTTGCCTTGTATTTGTCGCAAGCCAATGCTATTTTAAAAGGAAATACTGTTGAATTGGCCAGATACAATACTTGGTCAATGCAACACTCCGATGGAACAGTTGGGCCTTATTTGTACCCTCCTGGTTATCCTTTGTTTTTAACTTTATATTTGAAGTTCTTTCCTTTTAGTTGGGTTGGTATTAAAATTTTTCAATGGGTATTTTATTTGCTTGGAGGTGTTGCTTTTTACTATTTGGTTTCATCCTTCAAAGTGAAATTGCCCGCCAATTGGATACTTTATGTTGTGGCAATTGTTCTGATACATCCCAAAATTATTGAGTTTTCAGATAGATTAATGAGTGATTTGTGGTTTCTGGTAACAGTGTATCTGTTTTTCTATTTTATATACGCCACTGAATTTTCGAAATTTTCAAAATTGTTTCTTGTTGGAGTTTCATTAATTCTAGCTTCATTAACCAGGGTTAATGGATTTTTACTCATTGGGTCTTGGTGGGTTTTTATTTTGGTTGATCATGAAACAAAAAAGAATAAGCTTAGAGATTTTTTAATGTCTATTCCTTTTGTTTTGGTTGTATTGTATTTCAAAAAATTAGATAGTCAATATGAATCAAATCATATTGATTTATTGAGTACTATCAACATCTCAACCATATTAGATAATTTGTTTTTATACTGTAAACAAATTGGTCAGTTTGTACTTTATCATTTAGGGTTTATCCCAATAACGGGTAAATTATTTGGTATTGTTTTGTTATTTTATTTTGGCTACGCACTTAAAAGTATTGAACGATTTAAATTGTTTGCTCCAATTATCGTTTGGATCGGAATAAATTTTGCCATAATTGTTTTGTGGCCAATTGCTCAAGGTACCAGATATTTATTGCCTATCATTCCATTTATTATTTGGATTGCAGTTGTGGGTTTTAATGACTGGATTGAGAATCAAAAACTGAATAGATGGATATCTGTGGTATTTATTTGCTTCCTCGTTCTTCAATCAGGTGCTTCAATGACGTTTTATCGTTTTTTTTACAATGCAAATAAGGTAATTGGTCCAACACAAACTGATATTTACGATAAGTTACAGTTGATGGTTGATGACAAAGAAGTAATCGCTTTTGATAAGCCAAGATGGTTACATTTGGCTACAAATAAAAAATGTATCCGCAAGCAATCTGATTCATCTTTCTTTGCATCACCGGCAAAATACTGGTTAATTACAAATCGAAATATCTATAATGGAAGATTGAAGAAATTTTCAGATCAAAGGTTAGATTCGATTTATGGAAATGCTGATTTTACTTTGTATCGCCGAAATGATTTAAAGTGAACCAAATAATTGGTTTGTATTTAAACGGAATATCAGTCCTTTATTACCAACTATCCAAATCGATTTCCCAATTCCTTTGCAAGCATTTACACCTTTTAAATCTTTATAAGGATGATTCTTTAATGAACTTGTAGTCATTTTGAAAGGCCCATTCTGCGGAATTTCCAATTTGTCAATTCCATTTGAACCTACAGAAATACCCTGAAATTTGTTTTTGTTGGATGCAGGAAGTTGATTCATATAAATGCCACTTCGGTAACCATTTTGTGGAATGAGTTGATTGTTGATTGCAATTTTCGATTCTATTTTTTTATTTTTTATGGAATAAGTTACTTTGCTTAAATCAACAATATAAGAAAAGGAATCTCTGGAATTTGGATATTTCCAATGTCCTCCAACACAAAATAATTGGTTATTGATCAATTGCATGCCATAGATTCCCCAACCTTCGCCAGATGGGTAATTGAGTTGGTATGGGAATGAAAGGTATTCAAAGGATTTTGAAATGTTTTTTGCGTTAAACGATAGAATTACTTGCCTAATTTGCCCTGAATAATTTCCCCCTCCGGCAAAATAAAAATCCATGGTAATCATGGGCTCAAGTTGGGTAACGATTAAGTCTAGTTTATTGTAAACCAATGAAGTTCCACTTGCGGCATACATGGATGATAAGTTATCGGTGGCTAAATTCCATGTTCCATTTGGTAATGTTGCCCAATGATTGCCAAAATCAATGGTGTATAATGCAACAAAATGTTTTTCAGTTGAGTTTTTCAACGAGGGATTAAAAAGCGAATCGGGAAGGGGGTCACCCATTGCAATACCGACACCTGATTTTGGATTAATTTTAATTACATCAAAAAAAATACCGGGCCTATTGTCTGAATATACCAACTTCCAAGTTTTTCCATGATTCTCTGTTTTTAAAAAAGCAGCGCTATCTCCAGCGGTCATTATCAACGCCGAATTGGCATTAAATGCTTGAATATCTCTAAAATCTTTTCTTTCAAATCCCTTTGGCGACAATGTATCATAATTTAATCCGCCATTAGAAGTATATACCACCGTTCCCTTTGACCCCGAAGCCCAAATTTCATTTTCTGACAGCACACATAGTCCTCTATAGGATTGAGCAAGTGTAAAATTGACACTCAAAATGAAGATTAAGATAACATTAATCTTTAATTTATTGATATACAATATTGTGTTCATGAAATATTAATTTGATTTAATTAGAAAAAGTTGCGTACTTTGTTACAAATTAAATAGCCTATGGATAAAACTGCTACAAAAATTTTATTTTCATTCGACAAAACTGTTAATTCCGAAGAAACTTTACAGGCTGCTGTTGCAATTGCGCGTAAAAGTAATTCTTCATTACACTACATTTTGACCGAGGAGTCTGCTTCATTAGGAAGTGGAAGTGAAGAAGATGTAGTAAAAGATTTCAAATTGAAACATGGTGTTCAATTAGAAATCTCAAATTTTCCTGGTAATTTTTGGAAAGGACTTTCTGTTGCTGCTGAAAAGCTGAAAGCAACTTTTGTTATTGTTGGTGCTACGCCTGCTAAAGCCGGACTTCTTGGTGGAGGTATGAGTGCGAAAATTGACAAGCTTGATTGTAACATGCTTTTCTTGAATCTCAATTCCAAATGGCAAACGCCTATTGATTTGGTTATGCCTGTTGATTCAAGTTCAGAAACCCGACAGAAATTTTCTCCTGCTTCACATTGGGCCAAATTGTTTTACTCTAATGTGACAATTTTGGAAGTTAAAAAATCTGACAAAGGTGACGATGCGAAAATGAGTCATGTTTATGCCATTCAAGGCAATAATTACATGGTTGAGAAAGGTTTAAGAACCAAAGTTGTAGATTTAGGAGTTACTACTGAAATTGTTAATGCTATTTTAGCGCATTCGAATAATTTGAGGAGTAAATGGATTACTGTGATGGGAAACAGTGAAGGAATATTAAGAGTGAGTGCCATTCAAAAAATATGTGAAGAAGCCACTTGTCCTTTATTAATTGTACCGTATCGCGAGCCAATTGGTTTGGGTGGATCTGGATATTAATGAATTTTGTCGAATTCAAAAAAGGCCTCAAATGGGGCCTTTTTTTATGCTTTTTTAAAACTATCCACACAAATGGGAAAATTGATTATGAAGGTTGAATGTTATTTACGAAATTGCAAGAATTATGGCAGTAATTAAAACCCTACAATCCTATATCCAAGAAGGCACAACACCAGAAATATTATTTTGGGTTGGATGTGCCGGTAGCTATGATGAACGTGCACAAAGAGTAAGTAAAGCATTCGCTGAAATATTGAATAAAGCCAATGTGAGTTTTGCTATTTTAGGTGCCGAAGAAGGGTGCACAGGAGATCCTGCAAAACGTGCTGGAAATGAATTTCTTTTTCAAATGCAGGCTATGCAAAATATTGAAATTCTCAATGGTTACGGTGTGAAAAGAATAGTAACCGCTTGTCCTCATTGTTATAACACATTAAAAAACGAATATCCTAATTTGGGTGGTAATTACGATGTGGTTCACCATACGCAATTCATTAATGAATTGCT
>CANFVI010000050.1 GCA_947450405.1 Flavobacteriales bacterium | reverse complement strand
CTGTTTTATTTTTTAGCGGCAAAGCAATTATCAAATACCAAAACGGCCCTTTTTACTTTGGCATTTCTTGCCACCTTACAATATCCCATTATATATAGTCAAACCATACGACCTTATTCCTCTGGTCAATTTTTAGCCGCTGTAAGCTTGTATTTATGGTCGCGATTAATCGTTGACAAACCATCAAATCGATTGTTTCAGATATTATATGGACTTGCAATATTCCTAAGCCTCAGCAATCATTATTTCAATTTGCTTTTCGTTGCACTTTTATTTCCAACCGGATTGATCCATCAAAAACAGAAAAACTTGATTCAGTATTGCATACCATACCTTATTGCTTTAGTGCTATATATCCCTCAATTTTCAATTTTTGCTCATCAAATCTCAGTGGGAAGTCCTGGCTGGTTGCCTAACCCTACACTCAATTCAGTTATTCAACATTTCGAATATTGCTTTCAATTTTCGACTATATACTTCGCAGTGTTTTTTGTGCTTTTTGTTATTGAATACATCAAAGAAACCAAAGAAATCAGTCCCAAAAGAAAATCGTGGATCTGGCTTTTATTATACATATCTCCAATTTTGCTCTCGTATTTTTACTCAATTTATAGGGCTCCTATTTTCCAAGATTCGGTTTTTGTTTTCGGATTTGTGTTCTTATTTATTTTCTTGGGGGACGTTCTTTTGTCGGCCAAATATAATTTCAAAACAATGTCAATGATTATCGCAATCATTATTTGCACCAATATTGGCATTTTAACTTTTAAAAGAAATCATTACCACGAATATTACCATCAAGGATATTCCCAACTTGTTAGCGACACCTACCGATTTCAAAACAAGCAAAACTCAATTCCCACGTTGATTTTCGGCTTCGAACCCTACTTTTTCAATTACTACAAAAAGGAAAATAATCATCCCAAAATTCAAAAAATACAATTCTTGAGGGATAATTTTTTCGCAGAAACCGCAAAAAATCCCAATGATTTTATTCGCATTTTGCGCGAATGGAACTATCCACAAATCATAGTTTCAAATTCAATTGAAATTCCACAATGGGCAATTTCAGTATTGGAAACTGAATATCCCTGCTCAATAAAAAGCTTACATTTTGGCAGTGAAGTTTATTTGTTTTCAAAAACAAATTCCAATTTTACCAATAAGTTTAAAGATCAACCGAATTCAAATTACAATTTCGAACCAAAACGATATTTGCTTACTGAAGAAAATGTCCCTCAAATACAAAAAGAGTATGCTGCATTAATTGTTTCAACTAACACTTTGACATCTGAAAAATGGATTTCCACTACCAAAATTGAAATTGACAGCATGAGAAAATATTTAGGACTTGACGAATACAAACATGCAATGGTATCAATATCCGCTAGTATTGAATTGCCTCAAAAAACCACAAATATTGATTCGGTTTTAAAATCCATAAATTTGGTTTTAAGCGCTAATGATAATAACAATCAAAACATTCATTTCATGCACGAATCTTTTGATCGATGGACTGCAACAAAAACCAATCAATACAATTGCATTCTGTTAGCCAATTGCAACCATTTCAAGCTAGACCCTTTGGGAAGTATTTCTACATTTATTGAAAACAATGGAAATACGACCTTAAGAGTTACAAAATTCAAGGTAAGCATTAGCCAGGGCAATAGGCATCTTTACAGTTTGGTAAATGATTTTTAAACATTTCTTGGTTTTTAAGCAATAGTTAAGGAAGTTTGCCACTGAGTATTAAGACGAAACAAGAATGATCAAAGGACAAAAAATTATCGTGGTTTTACCAGCGTACAATGCCATGCAAACGCTAGAAAAAACATATAATGAAATTCCTTTCGACATTGTTGACGATGTCATATTGGTTGATGACCGCAGCACTGACAATACGGTTGAAGTTGCAACCCAAATTGGCATCAAGCATATCATATCGCATGAAACAAACAAAGGTTACGGTGGGAATCAGAAATCGTGTTACCGAAAAGCTTTAGACCTAAATGCCGACATTGTTGTAATGTTGCATCCCGATTATCAATACACCCCGCTTTTGCTAACATCCATGTGCCATATCATAGCAAACAATGTTTATCCAGTTGTTTTCGGTTCTAGAATCTTAGGAAAGGGAGCATTGCTAGGAGGCATGCCCATTTACAAATACATATTCAACAGATGTTTAACCCTTGCTCAGAATATCCTTATCAATCAGAAGCTGAGTGAATACCACACGGGTTACAGGGCATACAAAAGTGAAGTTTTAGAAAACATACTTTTTGAAAACAACAGCGATGATTTCGTTTTCGACAACGAAGTTGTTTCTCAAATTTTCATGGAAGGCTATCAAATTGCTGAAATAACTTGTCCTACCAAATATTTTGAAGAAGCCTCCTCTATCAATTTCAGCCGCAGCATGAAATATGGCTTGGGTGTATTGAGGGTATCATTTGTGCATTTCCTTCATAAAAAGGGTATACTAAAGTCTAAACTCTACAAATAATATTGCTATTATTTAACAAACCCCGTTTCAAACAAAAGTTTGAACCATTCTTTCGTATCCCAAGAATTTGCTCCATACCAACAATTGTCGTATGCAAATGTCAATTTCAAATTCACCATTACACAAATACCAATTAAGCTATAAAGTACCCATTTCGTTTTTATGGGAAGCGTGAATATAAAATTCAAAATACATACAAAAGCCATCATGAAAAGTGCGTAATATTCAACAAACCCACGATGCCCAAAGCCGCAACCCAGTCCCCAACACCACCATGTTGAATACAATAGTCCAATGCCCAAAACTAAAAAAAGCAATTTCCATGCATTGGCTATTTTATGTTTAACCATAAAGAAGATACCCGCCAAAGTAAAAATATGAAGTGGATTATTTGTAATCCATCCATTTTCTAAACCAAAATAAACCCTTAAAATTTGAGGATTTTTAAGATAAATAAATGATTCATTACCATAAGAATAATTAACATAACTCCCAAAAACATATTTGTAATACATCAATTGTGGAATCATAGTGATCATAACAACAATTGAAAAAGAAAGCCAATACTTCCATAAATGCAAAAATCTTTGTTTAAAGTCAACCCATGATTGAATATCCCAAAGAACAACACATCCCAAGAATACAACGTTAATTGGTCGTATTAGAATTAATAGCCCCATTACCAATCCAAGTATGCAGTATTGCCAATGTTTCTTCAAATCAAACTTTACCGTGTATAAGTAGATAAATAATGAAATTAGAAAAAAGGAATAATTATGAGACATTCCTGCATCTTTTACAGTGTAGTATAAAAAGTTGGTCCCAAAAACAAATAAAGCTAATCCAATCAAGATTGTTTTATCATCAAAATTGACTTTCTTTTTCAGCGTTAAGAAAACAAGAATCAATCCCAACATTGTATAAAACCAAGTGGAAACATCGCGCATTCTATGGTAAGGAATTGAAAAACCACTAGTTTCTAAATTCAAAAGCTTGCAGTACAAATGAGTGACTAAAAAAAATGGCGCATCCATTATTGCTACACCACATGAGTATTTTGTAAAAACTACATTTTTATGGGTAATAGGATTCTTTACACGAAAATCAAATCCATCACCAATGGTTCTATCTATATTTTTAGGAAATTTTTCGGTATTAAAATCATAGAGAAAGAAAGCTGGCAAATAAACATAGTATCCCGCTTTATCTGCATGAATTTCACATCGATAATTGGCAGTTGGCTTATTTGAATGGATATTTAGTGACAGAAATAGTAATATAACTGAAACGATAATGAAAAATAATTTAGATAATTTAGACATTTAAAAATTGTTAGATTTTTTTAATTGTGCACAATAATAATAAATTATTAGATAGAAAATAAATACGAATCAAAACAAAAAGTTGTTGCTTGTGTGACATTAGTCATAGTTCTCCTTAAGCGGACATTGTAAATTTGATTAACAATTAAAAATAAGAACATGAAAAACCTAAAATTAGAAGTAGAAAACATCAAATGTGCGGGTTGTGAAAATTCAATCACCAAAGGATTATTAAGCCTAGACGGAGTTTTGGAAGTAGTAAAAATTGACCGCGATAATCAAACTATAGAAATGAACTTAGCAGATGAATGCCAAACCGAGGCCGTTTCCGAAAAATTAAAATCAATGGGCTATCCTGCAAAAGGAGATGGCGATTGGATAACCAGCGCAAAATCTTATGTGAGTTGCGCTATAGGTCGCATTGCAGACTAACACTTATAACCCAATCTGTCTAACCTGTCTAATCTATTTTAAAAATAATCCAATTGCATTTGCAGTGGTAATTTCATAAATTTCCTGTGCTGAAATACCTTTAACTTCAGCCAATTTATCAGCAACGAGTCGGGTATAACTTGGCTCGTTTCTTTTTCCTCTAAATGGAACTGGCGCCAAATAAGGACTATCTGTTTCTAAAATAATATGCTTTAAATCAACCTTCGAAAGAGCCAAGGGCAAGCCAGCATTTTTAAATGTTAACACACCTCCAACACCAAGTAAAAAATTCAATTTTATAATTTCGTTGGCCAATTCCTCGCTTTCAGAAAAACAATGAAATACACCCGTAACCTTGCCCTTAAATGGCTTCAATAATTCTATTAATTCATAGGTGGCATTTCTTGAATGAATTGCCAAAGGCAAGTTCTTTGAAATTGCAAATTCTACCTGCTGAATGAATGCATCTGCCTGCCAATCCTTGGTTGTTTTATCCCAATATAAATCCATTCCAATTTCACCAACTGCACAGTATTTGCGAGTAGAAAACAAATCGAAAATGGTATTGAGTGCAGCTTGGTAATCCTCTTTCACATAGCAAGGATGCAACCCCATCATTGGAATACAGATATCCGGATATTCATCTGCCAAGCTATGCAATCCATCAATACTCTCTAAATCAATATTGGGTAATAAAATTTTGTTAACGCCTTGTCCTATTGCTCTTGAAATGGCTTCAGCCCTATCTTCATTGAATTCTTCTGCATATAAATGGCAATGGGTATCAATTATATTTACCACGATAATTTCTCCTTATTCAAAAATGCATCAATTCCACGTTTACAATCGTCGCTGCTTCTTGCCATTGCATTCATTTCAGCAGCAAATTTCAATGCGTCCTGGCGGGTGCTCGGCATATTGCGAAGCATATATTTAATTCCAGCTACTGATTGACCACTCACACCCACCAATAATTTTTCTATAAATAGTTTGACGTCATGTTCAATTGAATCTCCGTTCGACAATTGATAAATAAGTCCTTTATTGAATGCTTCATCTGCAGTAAACACCCTCCCGGTTAGTAACCAATCGGACATTACTGCCATCCCCACTTTTTCTCTCAAATAAACCATAACCAAAGCAGGTAAAAAACCAATTTTGGCTTCTGTATAACCAAATGTTGCATCAATACTTGCAAAGCAGAAATCAGTTACTGTTGCTAAGCCGCAACCACCAGCCAAGGCAGGACCTTCCACTTGCGAAACAGTAATTTTAGGAGATGTATAAATTAGCTCAAATAAATTTTTCAATTTGGTACTATCTTCTACATTCTCTTCAAAAGTAAAATTACGCAATTCTGTCAGATAAGCCAAATCAGCACCTGCACAAAACGGCAATGAAGCCGATTTTAACAAAATCAATTTCACCGAATCATCATTGTTAAATAATTCAAATGCATAAGTAAGATCAGCAATTAAATGCGCACTCAATGCATTTCGTTTTTCGGGCCTATTGAGAATAATTGTACCTACCCTATTTTCAATTTTTGTGAGAATCAACGACATCAACACAAAGATAATACTTAAAACTTGGTGATATTCCTATTTTTCAATAATGGCCTTGCACCTATAATTTTTAAACTGTCAATCGAATATGAATGAATTACATAATCCAATCGCTTTATTAGTTTATTTTGAGGGATGCTGTCGGCGGTAATTACTGTTAAGTGATTCCCTTTTTTTTCCACCTCAAAATAACCTACTTGTGAGTCAACTTTGCCTGAAAAATTTGCTTTTTTACGAAACTGACGACTTGCAATAAATATAAAAAAATTCAAAAATAAAACAGAAACAATTGACCAATATCTGAATTTGCTTTTAATATAAAACAGATAAAATACCAAATGAATCAACAGCAAATGCAGAAGCACGTTAAAAGCATCAAATCCATACGAAAATACAAATTGATTTGGCAATTTATTCGACAATTTCATTACCCAAGTGATTCCATTTAAATACTTGTTCAAGAAAAACACAACCCAATGTAAGGGTACAGAAAAGGCAGTTAAAAACACCATCACAAAGAGCCAATACATAAGTAAGGTAAACATGGGCAACAACATTAAATTCCCCAATAAAAACCAAACAGAAAACTGGTGAAAACAATAAAGCGACAAAGGGTAAGTGGTAATGGTACTACTGATACTTATTGCAAAGGCATCCAAAACCAACCTCTGCCAATAGGGCTTATCCTCATAAAAACCTTTAATAAAGGGCAAAACTGTTGACAACCCAAGTACAGCCAAATAAGACAGTTGAAAGCCGATATCCCAAAGGGCAAGCGGATTTGCCAATAACTGAATGATACCAACAACCATAAGCACATGCAGTAACTTAAGCGTCCTTCCAAATAGCACATTCCCCAACAAATAATAGCTAAAAAAACCAACAGCCCGAATTACGGGAGCAGAAAACCCAGTAAAAAATGCATAAATCCAAAGCAATGGAATGATGCACAATTGCACCAATTTACTCTTGTATTTCCTTAATGAAATTACCTCTATCAAAAAGGATATAAATGCAAAAAGCAAAGCTATGTGCATGCCAGAAACCGACAAAACATGGGTAGTACCACTCACTTGAAATGCAGTTTTCAAATCCTCATCAATTTGGGTTTTATCGCCCCAAATCAATTGCCTCACCAATGCCAAATTCTCGGCAGATAGTCCTTCAACAAAAACCTTATTTAATTTGTATTTAACCCTTGCCCTAATATCAATCCATTGGTTCACCTTGGTATTGCTCAAAAAAACTTGAGAATTGCGGACAAATACAATTCCTATGAATTTCCTTGCATTTTTGAGGGACTTAAAATTAAAATCACCTGGTAAAACTGGATCTTCGAATTGTTTAAAATTAAAATTATTCAAACCGTAATAATGTCCTTCCAATAAATTGGCATTGTCTTTTACATACAAGTCAACCATGCAATTTTGGAAAGGAAACCAAGATTGAGTGCCGAGAGCATATTTCAGTTCACACTCATATCGATGCCATAGATTGCGTTTCCCAAGATCTTGGCAAACCAAAAATTTCACACATTTAGATTTATGGGCAAGCTGAATATCAAATTTTAATTGTTTTTCAACTTGACTTTGCCTAACAAATCCACAAATAGCGAATATCAGAAAAACGAAATAGGCAAACTTCCAATTGGGCGCAATCTTGTAAATAACAAAGCACCCAATTAAAACAAAAAATACAAGCAACAATGTTGCTTGTATTTGAATATGATTGGTTATGAAAAATCCAAAAAGGATTCCTAATAAAGGCAGATAAAAAGGCCATTGAGCGAGAATTTTTTTCATCATTGGAACAAATGCTCCAACAAGAAAAATCGCTTACAATAATTTACTAAGGTTCTTTTTCAAATCGGCAGCAGTTTCATACTTTCTGCTCCATTGATTTTCATCATACCACTTTTCGTAAACTGATTCTCGCAATTCTCCAGCAGGAGCGCTTAACATTTCAGAAACAAATACAGTAAATTTATTCATATCCCCTGCGAACAAGAAATTCATGAATTCATATCTACGGGTTAATGAAAACTGCCCAATAATGGTATTCGCATTGGCTGCAGCCTCTGCCTTTTTCATATTTTCTTGAACCGATGGAGGCATAATGATTTCATTTTCCATCTTCAATTCAATACTAGAATTTAATACTACTTCTTCGGCAATTACTTCATTAGCAATATCCTCAGCCTCATCCAAAGACAATTCAGGTTCTAATTCGTCAAATAATGTCGGACGGTTTTCAATTTCAATTGTAGTTTGTGTAATATGAACGTGAGGACCTGATTCTGGAACAATTTCAAGCTCAATTTCTTGCGAAATTTGCAAATCTTCTTGATTATTATTTTCAATTGAGGGACTCTCCTCTACTTCAATTTCCTCTATTTCAGGTTCGTTCTTTACAAAAGTAAAAACTGGAACCTCATCAAATAAGGGTTCAGATGAATCATTTTCAATAATTTCTTCTTCAAAAACAGGAACTTCTTCAGGTTTGTTGGAAGTAATAATTTCCATATCAGATTCTAAATACAATTGTGCCGACAATAATTTAATTTCGCCCAAAATGTCAATTGTATTTACATTTTCTTGGTCTGAATGCAAAGCTTGGCTTAATATTGCTAAATTTTCTAGAATTTCGGTGATTCTTGAGTTCATGATCTAATTACTAAAATTTCGGGAAAATTACAACGATGTTTCAATTTAAATATGAGAGATTTTACACTTATTTTTGGATGTATGTTTGCGGGGAAAACCACCCGTTTAATTGGGCTTTACAACGAAAGCCAAATAGATATCAACGAAAAATTGGCTGTGAAGCCACTCATTGATAATCGCTATTCAGCGCAGTCAATTCATTCACATGGTGGATTATCACTTATTGCCCATAGAATTGGCAAAGCCGAAGAAATATATCCCTTAATAAACCAAAATATTAAAGAAGTTTATATTGATGAGATTCAATTCATGGGTCCAATGATTGTAGATGTTATTGGTGAATTGTTAAGCAACAACGTTAAAGTGGTTGCCGCTGGTTTAGACAAAGATTATCAAAATAATGATTTTGGACCAATGCCAATTTTGAAAAAACTTGCAACTTCTCATATTCAAGTTTCAGCAAAATGTCAAGTTTGCAATCAAAAAGCCGAATACACTTTTCGCAATCTAGAATCAAACGAACTCATTGTAATTGGTCATAAAAATATTTATGAACCAAGGTGTTTGGAGCATTGGCAGAAATAGGGTTAGACGGATTAGACAGATTAGACGGATTAGACGGATTAGACGGATTGGTTGATGGGGAATAGAAGGTTTATAAAAGTTGTTAGGTCTAAACCCTAAACAGCGAAGCGTCAACAGCCGAAGGTGTCAACAGGCGAAGCAGTCAACAGCGAAGCGTCAACTACCGAAGGTGTAAACATGCGAAGCAGTCAAAAGCGCAGCGTCAACAGCCGAAGGCGTCAACTACCGAAGGTGTAAACAGGCGAAGCCGTCAACTACCGAAGTGCCTCTAAATACAGACAAGCAACAATGCCAAATCTATTACAATTCTGTATATCGATGCTTTTTTGAAAAAAGCAGGAAAATAATACATGAATAAATAAATGGCAAACACAAAGAAGATCGAATGCTGCTGTATGTTCCAATGGAAAAACCAATGAAGTACAACCATGATTACTGGAAAAGCAAATATTCCAATTCTTACAATGCTTCCCTTGGTATTCCAAATATTATGGGTATTGCCTTCCGCATCTTTCTCTTTCTCGAAAAAAGAAACTGTAAAAACATTCGCCGAGAATAACAAAAAGTACGACGTTAAAGGCTGAATAAAATCCCCCAATAATTTAAATCCATCTATATCCGCTATCAAATACAATGGTGCAAATACAGACAAACTAGCAACCAATGAAATGATAAATGGCGTAACTATAGAAGCATAAAATTTAGTTGATTTTTTAACAATAATAAAAAGCCCAATGAGTATAATAATCAGCGCAGAATAAGGGTTTAAATAGCCCTTCATTCCTTCGCCAACGAGTATCATTTTCGATTCCCCATTTTTTATCATGGTAATAATCAAACCTACGATAACAACAAATCCCAAAACAACATAACCACTTGCAAGCAATTTGCCAAATTTGGGAATTTGCACTCCTGATTTCTGCCAAAAAGCAATGTCCCTCAAAAAATCTATAGCGTAAATAACCAAGGTAGACGCGAACAAAAACATAGCTCCAAACATTGGAAGCTGAATGTTTGCATTTTCAGATGTTGAATAAGATTGAAAAACTTCAAAAACAGGCACATTGTTTTTCAACAATATAATTGTCAATACAACAGCAGGAATGGGAATTCCAAGCAATTGAATGAGTAAATTTTGGTAATATTTATTCTTTAACTGCGACAATTTTACCTAAATCTGGAAT
>CANFVI010000049.1 GCA_947450405.1 Flavobacteriales bacterium | reverse complement strand
TAGCAGCCGATGTTTGAATAAATTTACGTCTAGAGATCATAGAATTGAAGTACAATAATAAGTGTTCGTGGTAAATATTTTGTAAAAGATTATCTATTGAATAAAGATTTGATAACACTATAGATAAAATGGAACAATTATTTTGCTCAGAGATTGGTGTGAACAATCTAAACAAACATGGCAATTCAATTAGAAACGAATCGAATTATATTAAGAGAGTTCATGCTCCATGACCTTGAGGAATTTCATACTCTTGAAACCAATGAGGCAGTTTTGAAATATTTAACCAATTATCCCAAACGCACGCTTAATGAATCGAAAGAAATTTTGTGTCAAGTAATAGAACAATATAGAAATTTCAAAACTGGTAGATTGGCAATAATCGACAAGGCAACACAAGGGTTTATAGGTTGGTGCGGAATAAAATTCAATAACCATAAACGCCATGTTTATGAGAATTTTTACGACTTGGGTTACAGAATTCACCCAAATTATTGGGGAAATGGTTTTGCAACTGAGGCAAGTATTGCATGTTTAAATTACGGGTTAAACGATTTAGAAATTTCGAACGTTAGCGCCATTGTAAATACTCAGAACACTCAGTCGTTAAAGGTAATTTCTAAAGTTGGTTTTAATTACAAAGAATCATTTTTAGAACATAATACAGAAAAACATTGGTACGAAGTTACTAGAAAATGAAACCAAAAATAATTTGCCTACTCTCAATATTTGGATTGATTTCAAATATTAAATCCCAAATCTTATTTACAGATAGCCAAGCCATTCAGCTCGTAAATATTGAAACGACATCGTCGGGAATTGAATCCAATTTCAATGTAAGTTTGAACAAAGAAATAAGCACTTCCCACCAAATATTATCTGAAAATCTTGAAAAAATACCAGGGGTTCAGTCATACAGCATGGGTCCTGGAAATGGCAAAACAGCCATCAGGGGATTATCAGGAAATAGAATTGGTGTTTATGTAGATGGATTGAGATTAGACAATCAGCAGTGGCAAGACGAACACGGTTTGGGATTTATTGCCTTCGACAATGATCAACAGCGGGTATATTTTGGCCCATCGAATACCATTGCAGGAAATGAGGCAATGGGCGGAATGCTATCTATTGTTCAAACAATGCCTAAGAAGTTAGGAACATTTCAAAGTTTGACAACTGGATTCACATCCAATGATTTGGGCTTTACTGCAAAATATGAAAGGGAAGTAAAAAATGCAAAATCATCATATTGGATTAATGCATATTATGGAACCCATGGTGATTACTTAAATGGGAAAAATCAGCCCATTCTCAATTCTAGATTTGATTTGATGCAATTGAAATTTGGAAGCGAAAAAACACTCAAAAACAACAATAAGTTGATGTTGAATTATCGATTATCGGTGAGTCAAACTGGAATTGCCCGAATTTCTGACAGCTTAGAACTCGTAGAAATAAAAAACGGTGATTCAAGAGAATTTGAAGGACCAAGTCATGTGGTGGCATTACAATGTTTGTCGGCCAAAATAAATAAAGATCATAAAAATGGCAAATCTGAATTCATTGCGGGAATCATGTCTAACACAAGAATCGAATTAGAGGATTACGAAATGGACGGATTGGCAATGCAGTTGAATACAGTTCAAATTAGACATAGCCGCTATTATATAAATGGCAGTTGGAAATTTGAATTTGCAGAGAATTTGATGGCACAAACAAATCGAAACTTCGGAAATTCCATTGTTGTACCTAACATGAATCTGTTTAGTGGAGGAGTTACCGGATTGATTAAGAAAACGATTCATTCTTTTGTTATGAATTTACAAGTTGGACTAACGGAACAGTTATTAGCTTCAAAAAACTTAGCAAATAGATTTTATTTTGCGCCAAATGTTTCTATTAATGGAGTACAATCCATTAATAGAAACTATGAAATTGGTTTTCGCCTTTCTAAAAGTTATAGGGCACCAAATATACACGAGTTATATGCAAACGGATTGAGCGAAGATGTTTTTAGATATGACATTGGAAATGCTAATTTCAAAGAAGAATCTTTATCACAAATTGACCTTCATTTTTTGGGGAAAGGAAATTCTCAGCAAATACAAATCGCTTTGTTTGCCGGTAAATTAAACAATTACATTTCCCTCAATAGTACAGATAGATACATTTTGGGAGCTCCTGTTTTCGAGTATATTTCTAACAATGGAAATATGTGGGGAGGAGAATTGAGTTACAGTATTTTCAATTCACAAAAAACAATTATTTTCCAAAATAGCATTAACTATACACATATAAAATCTGGAGGTCAAAACATTGCCTTTGCTCCTCCACTTAAATGGAAATCAAATTTAATTTATTCAATTCGCAACAATAATCTGCTGCTAAATGACCTGAAACTAAATTTTGAATACATATACATCAAAGTAATTCAACCGTATTTTGAAATAGATAAAACAAATCAGTCTTACTCCCTTTTGAATTTTTATCTCACAAAAAATTTCAAAAAATCTGATATTTCCTTTTACATAAAAAATTGTGTGTCTTCTAGCTATATCGATCCAATGAGTATGTTAAAAACTTTACCATATACAGCACCTGGTATGAATTTGGGACTATTTTACAAGTATAATTTCTAAAAGTACTCAATAGTTTAACATTGCAGTAATACCTAGTCAAAACTACAATAAGATATTTGCGGTATGACTCCAAAATTAGCTGTATTAGATATGGCAGGAACTACCGTGAACGACCATGGGTTGGTTCAACAAGCTGCAATCAATACAATGAAGGCAATTACTCAGACCGATATTACGTTGGATGATGCAAATAAAGTAATGGGCATTCCAAAGAATGTTGCCTTTGAACAACTATGCTCTGTTAATAATTTAAGCGTTGATAATGAAATGATAAATCAGTTATTGAACCATTTCAATGCTGAATTAGAAACTCAATATAGCACAAAAGGAAACATAGAATTAATGCCATTTGCAGCAGAATTATTCGAAGCTATGAAAAAACGTGGCACTAAAATTTATTTAAATACAGGTTTCAATAGAAAAATAGCTGAAATCATTGTAAAACAATTGGATTTAAAATCAATAATTGATGGTTTTATTGGTAGCGATGAAGTTAAAAAAGGCCGACCACATCCAGACATGATTTTATTAGCCATGAAAAAAGAAGGAGTTGAGTATTCACATAAAGTCATGAAAATTGGCGATACAGTGAGTGACTTATATGAAGGATTTTCTGCAGGTTGTGCTTGGAATATTGGGGTATTAACCGGTGCTCAAACATACAATGAATTACTTACCGCTCCATATACCCAAATTCTAAATAATTTGGAACGGGTGATTGCGAAATTCGAGAAAAACTAATTTCCATAAATCTTGAATATTCATACCCACACTACCTATTGTGATGGTAGTGAAGACCCTGTGGAATACATCCAAGAAGCCATTGAACTGGGTTGGAAGTATATTGGATTTAGCGCACATGCGCCATTACCATTTCCGTCGGAATGGGCAATGAAAGAATCAAAAATTGGTCAATATGTAAAGGAAATTAAAACCCTTGAAAAACATTTCAGCAACACCCTTCATCCTATTGTGGGCTGGGAAATTGATTACTTACATGGAAAAGGATTGTACGCACTCAAATACGATGAAATTTCGAATGCGGAATATTTGATTTGTAGCATTCATTATTTACCCATTTTAATGTCAGATGGCAGAATAATTGAATACGTAGAAATTGATGGAACATTAGATGAATTTCATAGAATTTACAATTATTACAATCAAAATTTAAAAGAAATTCTAGATCTGTATTTATTGAACTTTGAACAGATGTTAAATATCTCAATTTCTCCTAAAAGAGTCATTGGACATATGGATAAAATAGTAATTAATGCTGAAAATTATCCAGATTTCAAGAATCTAAAAGAATCTTTTTACCAATCACTTTTTGGTATATTAAAAAAACAAAATATTGATAGCTTTATTCTCGAAATAAATACCCGGGGATTATACAAAAAGAACCGGCACAACCCATACCCTGCTTTTGAATTTATTGAGCTAATTAAAGATGCAAATTTCAAAATCATGATCAACTCTGATGCACATCACCCTTGTGAATTGGAACAAGGATTTGATTTTGTTAAAAGTTATCTAAAGCGAAATCAAATAGTATTGAATTGGGCAACCATCATTGATTAATTCCATGAAATCGAATTTGCTTAAAGCGAAATTGAATCACCCTTTAATTATTGGGCTAACAATTGGATGTTTGGCATTTTGTATTTACACAAGCATGTATGCCATTCGAAAACCATTTACGGCGTTGGTTTACTCTCAAGACATTTTGGGGTATGGCATCAAATCTTGGATGGTTTTGGCACAGCTTTTAGGCTATACCCTAAGCAAATTCGTTGGAATTAAATGGCTAGGTGAATTAAACCGAAATTACAGATTTCGAATGATTGTGCTAATTTTAACATCAGCCACTATTCCACTATTACTCATTGGATTTTCTAATTGTAAATATTGGCCAATCTGGATGTTGCTGAATGGATTTCCTTTGGGATTAATTTGGGGAATTGTTTTTTCTTATATTGAGGGAAGAAATTTAACTGAATTGATTGGGGCTATTTTGGCATGTACTTTTATTTTTTCTTCCGGATTTGTTAAATCTATTGCCATTTTACTGCAGGAAAATCATTTTAGCCTTGAATTCATTCCATTTTATGTGGCGATCATATTCTTAATTCCCGCGATATTTTTCAGCTATTTGCTAGAAAAAATGCCTAAGCCCTCCAATGAAGAAATTTTGGCCAATGCGCCACGAACTGCACTCTCAAAAAGCGAAAGAAAGGCAATTACTAAAAAGTATTTTGGATTTTTATTTGCTATAATATTACTCTATGGATTCTTAACTTTACTGAGAGATGTCCGAGACAATTTTGGCGCCGAAATTATGTCGGGGCTCCATATTTACAATGCCAAAAATTTAACAAAACTTGAATCAATCATTACCATAATCATGTTGTTAAGCATTCCATTTATTAGCAGGGTAAAAAACCATTATAACGCAATATTAACAACAATAGTTGCCACGTTTTTAGGGGGACTAATTTGTATATCAACTTCTATACTTTTCAAAAATCAACTCATCGATGGAATGGGTTTATTGCTTTTTAGCGGAGGTGGAATTTATCTAGGATATATCCTTATCAATATTAGCATTATGAACAGGCTAATTGGCTTCAATGGAACTCCTGCAAATTCTGGATTCTTGGTATACATGGCCGATTCAGCTGGTTATTTATGCTCATTATTCATCAGCGGATTTGCATTATTTTCAAAAAAAGGGGAATTACCATGGTTGAATTGGTTTCAAAGCTTAATTTTTTTTGGAGGGATAATTGTAGTATTCTTTGCCCTCATTGCCTATTTTCAAATTAGAAAACACAAAATAATTTAAACAATAATGAATAACAAAAGAGCCTCAGTAGTTGGTGCTGGTATTTTAGGTTTGGCAGTTGCAAAAACACTTGCTGAACTTGGTTATAAAGTAACAATAATTGAAAGATCTCTAAAAGCCAGGGGTTCGTCTATTCGGAATTTCGGCATGGTATGGCCAATAGGACAACATATTGAAAAACAATTATCTCGGGCAATTAAAAGCCGTGAAGTTTGGTTAGATATCTGCGAAAAAGGCAATATATGGAATAACCCTTGTGGTTCTATTCAGCTTTTTACCAATGAAATTGAATTAGAAATGGCCGTTGACTTTTATGAACAAAATAAACATGTCAGAAAAGGATTAAAAATCTTAAGCAAAAAAGAATGTAAAAACCAAGTTTCTAATTTGAATGAATTAACTGTTTTGGGTGGATTATACAGTGATTCTGAGATTATTGTAGAATCTAGAGAAGCAATTAGACAAATCCCTGCTATTTTGGCCTCAGAGTTGTCAATAGAATTCATTTTTGGCAAAACAGTGTTATCAGCGAACAATGAAAAAGTAGTAACTTCAGATGGCACAATCATAGAAAATGATTTGGTTTTTATATGTAGCGGATTTGAAATCAACATCCTCTATCCCGAAGTATTCAACAATGCTCCAATAACCATTAGTCAATTAAATATGTTAAGAAGTAAACCTATAGAATCGCAGATTCCTGCTATTTGTGGTGGTTTAAGTTTTTTACATTACGATGCGTACTCAAGTATCAAAAAACTCAATGAGTACAAACAACTATGTGAGGAAAAATATCCAAACCAACTGAAGCATGGCATTCACTTATTGGTTTCTCAAAATCAAAACAATTGTCTTACAATTGGTGATTCACATGAATATAATATGCAAAATGATCCATTCCAAGAGATTGATGTAAACAATTATATTTTAGACTACTACAATGAACTATTTACCAATCACGATTTACAAATCAGCCAAACTTGGATGGGAGAATATTTGAAAATGAAAGATGGTAGTAGCGAGTGGATTGAGGAAATTGAAACGGGAGTTTTTATTTTCAATGGCCCAGGTGGAGCAGGAATGACGCTTGGTTTTGGCATGGCAGATGACGCCATCCCCACCCTCCTTAGGTAAGTTATGATTGACCCAGACATTCTAAAATGTCTGTCCAAATTTCTTTCGGAATTTCGTTAGATGCATTTTCATCTTTCCCAAAATCATCCCATTTTCTTAATAATAAGCAGTTATCTAAATTCACATGCTGCTTATAGTAATTCATCTCATCAGATGTAAGTAATCCGCCTTGAGCATGAAAGCTATCAATACTTGCTTGTGATAATTGCTTTAAATAATCTGGATTTTTTGTAACCAAATACCTTTTAGCCCAAACGTGCGACAAAATAAGTTCAACGATTTCATTATTGAAATCAAGATTATGTAAAAACTGAGCGCCCAATTCTTCATGTTTGAAATCCGTATGCGATTTCATTTCCAATTCAGCATAAAGCAAATGACCAATGTCGTGCAAAAAAGCGGCTACCCTTAGGTTTAAAGGTGCATTTTCCTTTTTTGCACAATACCAACATTGCACGGCGTGTTCGGTTTGAGTAACGTTCTCACCATATTTCAGCAATCCTTGGTTGAAATAAAGTTGTTTAATTTGATCTATTATCTTATTCATAATGGGGTAAAATAAAAAAGGAGAGTGCACAAAACACTCTCCCTTTAACTAAATAAATATGAGAAATTGTAAAAGATTATTTAATAACCCAAATTTTCGCATTGATATCATCATTACCACCAAACTGACTGTTAATTGCATCTTTGTAATTAGCAGCGTTGTTTGAGCTTTCAGAAGCTGGGTATTTGAAGCGAACTGGGATTTTATTTGCACCAGCAGAGTTTCCAGTACCAGGTCCACCTTCAAATAAAGCTGGAACACCTGTTCTACGGTAGTTGAAATAACCTTCCCAACCACTGTTTTGGAAAAATCCTAAATACTTTTGAGTTAAAATTTGGTTTAACCCTTGAGTATTATTACCAGCGTAAGCAACGGTAGATTGAGCCAAATAAGCAGCTTGGTCAAAATTGATGGTATATTTGTTATAAGATCCACCATCGGTTACTTTTCCACCTGGTTTAAAGAAATAAACATCAACTGGACCATTTTCAATTCCGAAGAATGAATGCGCAGCTTTGATACCTTTTTCATACCAATCTTTCGCATTTTCAGTGATCCAACCTCTGTTAGCTGCTTCAGCAATGTTGAAACACATTTCAGTGTAACCCAACATGATTGTATTTTCTGCAGTATAAGTACTGTAATAACGTTTGCGGTTGTAGAAAGAGAATTCTCCTGGCAAATAAGCAGAACCATTATCAACTCCTGCTTTGGTACTCATGTCAGCCAAATCCATGCTAGACTCTGCTCCTACAAATGCAGCATAATCAGTTGGTTGTAAACCAGCTTTTAATTTAGAACCTGCAGGCTCAGCAATCATCATCGCTCTTGGATCGTTTAATCCAGCCATTGTGTTTAAGGTAGCAGCCGACATGTTATAACGTGTAGCATCAAAACCAAAATTATCAGGGTTCACTGGATATTTGTTAAAGGTATTGTTATAAACAAATACCATATTATCAGTTGAACTACGGAACAATGGATATTTTGAAGGATTAGAAACAATGGCAGCAAATTTAGTTTTAACATCAAAATCAGACTCTTTTGCACTTAATGATGTCAAAACACGCAATGCCAAAGCATTGTTAGCACGTTGCCATGCAGACAAGTCATTGTTGTAGTAAATATCACCAGAAAAAGATGCTTTACCAGTGGCAATTAGTGTTGTCATATCAGCATTCGCTTCTTCTAACCATTTTAACACTTGAATAAAGATTTCTTTTTGAGAATCATATTTAGGAGTAAAAGTAGATGAAGACAAAGCTTGAGACATAGGCAAATCACCTACTAACATGGTCATTTGGTAGAATAAATTTGCTCTAAAAAACTTACCCAGTGCTGAATATGGATTTACTGCATCATAACCAACACGAACAGCTTCTTCTTCCATTTTAGCAACATTCTTCAATGTTGTATAACTCAATGAAGCGTTTGCCCAGTTGTACTCTTGGTTACCATAATAGTTGTAATTACAACAATTGTATTGGCACCAGCGAGCTACATCACCCCAAGGTTCATCAAATACTGAGTTACAGACTCCGTTTAAAACCAAATCAGGAGTTACAGCTGTTGGGCGATTAGGATCTTTATCCATGTTATCCCCTTTTTGACATCCTCCAAAGAAAAATGATGTCGTTAATATAGCGATTGTGTAAAATAATGTTTTTTTCATGAGTTTGATATTAGAATACTAAGTTTACGTTAACACCATAGCGACGCATGGTTGGAGTTTGCAATGCTGAATATCCAGTCATTCCAGGGAATTGATCTAAGTCTAAGTCATTTTTCCCACCAGCAAAATACAATACGTTTCTTGCAACCAATGAAATTGTAGCAGACTTAAATGTTTTGCCAATTTTGCTTGCAGGAATGTTATAAGATATAGAAATTTCTCTTAATTTCATGTAAGACTTACTCAACAAATTCGCTTCATACTGGCCATAATAGCGGCTGATATAATCTTGCAAATAAGTTTTGGTATCATTGTCTTTGAAAGTCAATTCGGCTTCGTTTGTAATGTGACCATTGTCATCATAAATTGGAGTACCACTTACAATTTGCACACCTTCACCAACCCAAGATTTAACACCTTGACAATCTTGAAGACGGGCATCGCCCATTCCCAAACCGTTTGCGTCTTTGATATTATTTAAAGCAGTTTCTTCGTTTCTTCCACCACGGAATGTTTGACGTTGAATTTGGTTAACAATCATGCCACCAACACGGCCGTCTAATTGGAAAGCCACGCTGAAATTCTTGTATTTCATTTTGTTGTTCATACCCCAAACCAAGTCAGGCAAAGAATATCCTTGTAATTTACCTTTAGGCAACACAATTGGACGTCCACCAGCATCATTGATGATGGTTCCATCGTCTTTGCGTGCAAATGAAGAAGTATAAAGAGCATCAATTCTCTCACCCACTTTAATAACACGATCACCTCTGTTATCAGACACGAAGAAATTTGAAGAAATTTCTTTTACATCACCATAAACAGCAGTTAAATATTCTCTATAGCTAGAGAAGTTAGCAGAAGTATTCCATTCAAAATCACCCGCTTTCTTAGCTTTCATAACGTCTGCATTGATTGTTAATTCCCAACCTCTACGTTGTGTTTCAATACCATTCACCAATTGATTGGTATAACCTGTAGCTTCAGAAATAGTTCTTTGGAAAATTCCAGGACCGTCATTGTAAATGAAGTAAGTAGCTTCAATACCAATTCTATTGTTAAAAACACGCATATCAGTACCAAATTCAATGTTAGTACGTGAGAATGGCTGTAAGCTTGAATTAGATAAAGTATTAGTAAAGTTTGCAGAAGGTTTGTTGTTGTATAACAATGGAGTGCTGTAAACAGAAGAGTTTGTATAAGAAGGACCATTGTAAGGAGAGCTATATGTTGAACCATAACCCAAAGTGCTACCAGCAGGTCCAATGTTAGGACTTGTTAAACCACCTTTAACTTGTGCAATAGAAGCACGTACTTTCCAGAAAGAAAAATCTTTCGTTTTCAACTTGCTAAATAATTCAGTTGGAATTACAGAAGCAGAAGCAGAAGGATAAACATAAGAATTAGATGCTGTTGGGAAAGTAGAAATATTATCCATTCTCGCAGCAAGGTTTACGTTGAAACCATTACCTCCAATGTCAGCCAATGCATAAAGTGAACTCACCGCCATGCT
>CANFVI010000048.1 GCA_947450405.1 Flavobacteriales bacterium | reverse complement strand
TTTATCATGCTCGCAATTTTTTCAATTCCCGCTTCTTATTTTGGGGGAAAGATTACCGTAAACGAAACATTATACCGTCAAATATTGGGTGTGTTGCTTTTATTTCCAATTGGGCGTTTTCTGAATTTATTTCCAATTTCTGATACCATGAAGGTAAAACAGTTTATTTGGTTGCCGCCAATTTTAGGACTATCAATAGGATTGATTTCGGGAATGATTGGAATTGGTGGTGGTATTATTTTGTCGCCAATTTTGTTGCTATTTGGATGGACAAATTTGAAGGAAACATCTGGTATTAGTGCCTTGTTTATTTTTGTGAATTCTTGTGCAGGTTTGTATGCGAAACCTATACATCTTTCAATTAGCAATGAATTTTATTTACTCATGTTTTTGGCTTTATTGGGAGGGATTTTTGGTGCATATTTGGGCGCTAAAAAATTCAATATCAAAGTGCTTAAAGTATTATTAACCATTGTGCTTGTTGTTGCGAGTTTGAAATTAATGATTCAATAAATTCAATTGCTATTTATCTTCGTACAATATGGTTGTTAAAATTTTATCATTTGGAGTGTTAAACGGCCTGCTTCCTGCAGAAATTACAATTCAAGATGAAGAAATTGATTTAGATTCTTTTCAAGAATTATTGAAAGTAAATTGTCCTTCAATTGTAAAACACAACTTTTCAGTAGCTGTCAATCACGCAATTGTCAATCAAAATGTTACATTGAAAAACGGAGATGTAATTGCACTCATGCCTCCATTTTCAGGTGGTTAATCTATGGAAAATAGGCGAAAAATTGAGGATTCAAAAGTTCTGATAATAGGCATGGGAGGTCTTGGCTGCCCGGTGTTACAGCAATTATGTTTACATGGTGTTTCCAAAATTGGGTTGGTTGACGGTGATATTGTTTCAGAATCTAATTTAAGTCGACAGTTTTTATTTAGCGTCAATGATATTGGTTCTGCAAAAGTAGATGTTGCTAAAAAATACGTTGATAATCAGTTTAAGCTTGTTGAATTAACTGCCTACAATCTATTTTTAACAATAGATAATGCGATTCAAATTATAGAAGCTTATGATTTTGTTTTTGATTGCACTGATAATTTCCCGTCGAGGTATATGATCAGCGATGCGTGTATGCTTTTAAAAAAACCTTTATTTATGGGCGCCGTAAATGGTTTGGAGGGACAGATTTTTCAGTTTACCAATTTGGAATCTGCTTATTACCGAGATGTATTTCCTACCCCACCAAATTCACGTGATATTTTGACTTGCAATCAATCAAATGTCCCTTCTGAATTAACAAAATTTGTAGGTGAATTAATGGTTTATAATTTTATTAAACACTTTGATTCAATAAATGAATATAATTTATTTATAAATTATCAGTTAGAAAAAAATGAAATCTATAAATTTGATATTTTACCGAATCAAAAAGGATATGAAAAGACGCCAAAAACCATTGATCAATTTTTAAAATCGAATTATCAAATTCAATGCTTTGGAAATACCACAATTACTTGGCAAGAAATTGATTTGGGCAATCAAAATATTTGTATTCTCGATGTCAGGGAAAAACATGAAGGTCCATCTTTAACTATCAATCAAGTTTTGCGTTTAACATTTGATGAGATTCAAAACGGAGATAACAATTTTTTAGATAATAATGAACTTTACGTAGTCTGCGAATTTGGAAACAGAAGTATGTCAATTGCGCATTATTTAAGGTCTGTTTTTCCAAACAAAATGGTTTTTTCTGTTTTGGGAGGTATAAACGATGCCTTTTCCCCCCTAAATTTGAAACAAAATGGATCGTAAACCCAAAAATATATTTGTAGAAGGACCAGTTACTTCCGAAAAAATTGCGAATTCAATTCAAAATCATGCGAGTAAACATGACATTGGTGCCCATAGCATTTTTTTAGGCCAGGTTAGGGCAGATAATTTGGAGGCGGGATTGGTAACTGCAATTGAGTATTCGTGTTATCAAGATTTGGCATTAGAGAAAGCCTTTGAAATTAGAGAGGATATTTTTGGTAAGTATGATTTAACCTGTATGCATATTTATCATAGCTTGGGAATGGTAAAAGCAGGTGAAATATGTTTGTTTGTATTTACTTCATCAAAGCACAGGAAAGCGGCCATTGAAGCTTGCAATGAATTGGTGGAGAGAATTAAAGCTGAATTGCCAATTTGGGGCAAAGAGATATTTCAAGACAACTCATCTCAATGGAAGGAGAATAAACCATTATGATAAACATTACCCACAAATCGAATACGTTAAGAACTGCAATTGCTGTGGCCAATGTGGTGGTTAGCAAAGTAGAAACCATGCAAGCCTTGCAAAATGGAACAGTTCCTAAAGGAAATGTATTTGAAGTTGCGAGAGTGGCAGGTTTGTTTGCTGCAAAGCGCACAAGTGACATGATTCCAGATTGCCATCCGTTGCCGGTAGAATTTACAGAAATCCGATACCAAATGCATGAGATGTCTGTTGAAATTGAGGTTGAAATACACACCATTTATAAAACTGGGGTTGAAGTTGAGGCAATGCATGCTGCGTCTGTTGTTGCCTTAACAATGTACGACATGTTGAAACCTATTGACAAGGGTGTAAGCATTGAGAAAATACATTTAAAGGCAAAAACTGGCGGAAAAAGTCAGAAGAAATATAAATTATCATCAGATATTTCTGCTGCTGTAATTGTTTGTTCTGATTCTATTAGTGCGGGCAAAAAAGAAGACAGGGCTGGGAAAGGAATTATAGAGAAATTGAAAAATTTCAATGTTGACGTTTCTGAATATGAAATTATTCCGGATGAAGTTGATGAGATTCAAAAGCTCATTTTGAAGCATTGCCATAATAATATATCGCTCATAATCATAACAGGTGGCACTGGATTGTCTCCTAGAGATTGTACACCAGAAGCGGTTATTCCGTTGATAGATAGAAGAATAACGGGAATAGAAGAAACCATTAGAAATTACGGGCAACAACGTACACCTTATGCCATGCTTTCGAGAAGTGTAGTGGGAATAAAAGGAAATTCTCTGATTATGGCATTGCCAGGATCAACCTCGGGTGCATTGGAATCAATGGATGCTGTTTTTCCATCAATTTTACATGTTTTTGATGTGATTAAAGCTTTCAGACACGATTGAACTCAATGTAAAATTGGTGAATTTGTGTTTTTAATTACATTTGTAGATTCATATGAATTCAATTGATTTTAAAAAGTATACAAGGGTAATTGTTTTAGTTTTTTCATTGCTAATTCTTTGGCCATTTTTTAACTCATTATCGAATAGCAACGATTTTGAAGTATTTATGGGTGCAGCCAAGAGATTTAAATATCATTTAGAAATGTATGATGGTAAAGTAGTGTACGAAAGATACTTACATTACTACTATTCACCATTGTTTACATTTTTTCTTCAGCCATTTGTTTCGTTACCAGAATATCGATTTCCAGCTGATTCAATATTGCCCAATATTCTGCTTTCTATGCTTTGCGCAAAATTGGTATGGAATACTTTGAATTTGTTTTTTATATATAGAATTGCAAAAATCATTTTAAATATTTTTAGCTTTAATAAACCATCTACACAAATAATATTTTATTCAATTTTGATCTTTTTGGGCTATCGATGGTTGCACATTAATATTCGCTATGGACAGTTAACAATTTTCTTATTGTTTGGTATTTTGGAAGCATTTTGCAATCCAAAAGCCAATAAGTGGCTAAAATGGTGGCCAATGATGATTGCAATAAATATAAAAATTCTGCCAATTTTCATGTATGTAAAATTGTTTTTTGATAAACGAATTAAAGTCATGATGGGTATTTTTATTGGTGTTTTATTTGTAACATTTATTCCATGGTTTTTCATTGATAAAGCATATTTTATGAGGGAATTACTGTCGTGGTTGCATGCAATTAATCCAGTTCAAACGAGTCATGTTGTGCAAGTTGGCGAAGGCGGATTTATGGATATTGGCGCCATACTTACTAAGTATTTTACATCAATCAATGCGCCACGAGAATATTATATATACTTTGCGAAATTATCTGTGAGTCAATTGTTTTGGCTAACACAAATTTTGCGGTTGTCATTTTTAGGAGGAATTACTTACTTGATTTTAGAAATTAAAAAAATCCCTCAAAACCAATTCAGCAATTATGTGCAGGTAAGTTTGGTTTGCATTGGAATACCTTTGATTTTCCCTCATCAACGCGATTATTCATTTGCATTTTTTATACCGGCATTAACAGTTGTAGTTTTTTATTTTTTGCAAAACAAAACATTGTTTAATGCGTTTCAAAAAGCAATCTTTTTAACCTCATTGCTGCTTATGGGTTGCTTGGTGTTTTTTGAAATATTTTCAATAGAAACGAGGTATTTTATTAGAGGACTTAGAACCCAAGGAATTGGTGGAATTTTATTTGCAATTGGCTATTTTAGGTTGATATATCAATTGAAAGACAAAGAAATTACGGGTATTTTTTAATTGTCCTTTCCAATAAACTTATAGTTTATTTGGAATTGAAAAAATCTTGGAGCGTTATAATCTGCCGGCCTAGCCATGTAAATTATTTGAAAAATATTACTGGCCTGAAATTGAATTTTAATGGTTTTATTGAGTTGGTATCCCAATCTAACGTCTGTAATTAAGCCAGCATTTTTCCCATTTCGGTATACTTCCTTAACCCCTTGAATTAAACTCAAAAACATAGAGTCTACATTCTCAAATGCACTTTGATAGCGGTTGCTAATACCAAATTCAACAGATTTTTTGCTGAATTGAAAATCAGATCTAAAAACATGTCTATTTCTATATTTTGATACATTTGTATTATTGGCCGCTGTATTTGAGAATGTAATATCTTGTCCAGTAGGATATTTTGCGATTGGTAAATTTGGGTTATCTACAATTGGATTTGCGTATGTGTAACCCAATAACCATTGAAGTTTCATGTTGTTTTTCTCTATGCTACCTGCAGATTCAATTTCAAAACCTTGAATGGTTGTATTCCCTACATTTAAACTTTTAAATCCAAAATCTGGAATGGGCCCGTTGCTTTTCCATATGCCAAAAGTATACTCCATCATGTTTTGGTATTTGTTTTGGAAAACGGCAAAATCAATGTAAGTTGATATGGTTCCTAGCGCGCTAGATTTAAATATCAAACCTTGTTTTACTCCGATTTCAATGTTGTTTCCAGTTTCTGGTTTTAATTCCCCATTTGGAAGTACACTTATTGCCCCAGTAGATGTTGTAGTAAAAAGTTCAGCCATGCTTGGATAGCGAAACCCTTCACCGTATGATGCTCTAAAAAAAGTAGCTCTTGATATTTGTTTGTTTAATCCCAAACGGAATACTGGCTTAGACTGTTTATTTCCATCTAAATCATAATGTTCATATCTTGTTCCAATTTGAGCAATCCAACCATTTGATTTGTATTGAGTTTGAAAGTAACCGGCTAAGTTTTGAATGTTATGAGTACCATTGAATAATGGAGAATTTGAGGTTGTTCTGCTAGAAACTGCCCCTAAAATGATATCAATTTTATCGTTTAATGAACGCTTACTTTTCCATTCATTGTAAAGTAATTCACTTTTATTGTCTTGGTTATTATTAATATCACCATTATCAAGGTCGTTATTTATGGTGAAATATCGATTCAGGAATTTATGTTTCCATTTTTTGCCATTCCATTCAATTACAGGATCAATATTAAATCTTCTACCTGTATTAAATGAATAAGAACTATCTTGTGTTGTATATCCTTTTTGATCATTCTGCCAAATGAGGAATGATCCACTTTCTCCTTTTTGGATAGAACCGTTTAACCATAATTTTAAAGGATTGAGCTTAGATTTTGCATTAAATTCATAGCCATATTTCCAGCCTACCCGAACCCGGTTATCACGTTCTGCCATTCTGTATCCATCGTCGTTTAATTGATTCCAAGTAAACGCAAAAGAATGTTGGTTAATTTTCTCGCAGTAAATACCGTTAATACCGAAGTTACTTAATGTGTTTTTGGTAAATTTTAGATTTTGAGGAACGTCATAAATACCACCGTTGATATTTATATTGACGTAAGGTTTTTTAGATATAGGAATTGAACGCATATTCACAATTCCATTTAACGCCGACGATCCATACAATACAGATCCAGCGTTCTTAATTACTTCAATTCCACCAATTCCTTCAGTAGGTAAAAAATTGAAGGGAACAGAACCAACATCGCCAGATAACATGGGCATTTCATCAATGGTAACCATTACTCTGCTTCCAGCGCCATAACTCCACCCACTTCCACTCCGAATATTTATTTGACCATCATTCACAACAACTCCCGGAATTTGGTTTACAATTTTGCTAGCGTCTAAAATAATCTTATTTTCGATCAAATAGGGTTTTAGAATAGATAAACCAACAACGCTTTCTTTATACTTGGTGGCGTCCTTATTTGTGCTTACAACAATTTCATTTAACCAATCGAAATTCTCTAAAGTACTTTTTGAAGTATCTTTTTGCGAAAAAGCCTGCTTAGATCCAAAAACCAATAATAAACAAAGAAAAGTTTTTAGGTTGTTAGAAATTTCCTTGTAAATTCGTGAGCAATTTAATAACACACTACAATGATACAAAAGTTTTTAAGTTTTTTGGTAATTGCAACTATCAGCATGAGTCTGAATTTTGCTAAAGCACAAGTTTGTACCCCTGATTCAAATTTGAAAGCTCCAGGATTTCTTCCCAATAAATTGCAGGATGCTCAAATCAACACGGCATATTCGCAATCTATTACTGTTCTTGCATTTAAAGATACCACGGTAAAACAAGGTTCTACATCTGTAAAAGTTTACATTGATTCAATGAAAATAACTGGGTTTCTTGGATTGCCTAATGGTTTAACCTATAACTGCCTTAATCCATCTTGTGCATTTACGCCAAAAGCGCTTAGCTGTGCTGTAATAAAAGGTACTCCAACCGAATCTGGTAATTTCCCATTGAAAGTTGCGATTATGATTTATGCGAAAATTTCTGGAATCATCCCTTATTCAACCACTGATACAATTCGTTCATTCAACATTAGCGTTGCAGGTTCAGCCGGTACGAAAATGATCAATTTGAATGAATTGAATGTTTATCCAAATCCAACATCTGGTTTAACTTATATCACAAGTTTGGTTCAACCAAAAGTTTATAATGCTTTAGGACAATTGTTAAATATTGATTTAGCTAAAAACGAAGTAGGATATTCATTCGATTCTCGTTTGCTTAAATCAGGAATTTATTCAGTAGTTTGTGGTAATAAATCCATCAAATTGGTTGTTGATTAATGTCCGATTCTAAGGAAATTTATTTTTCCATACCCAAAAAACGTGCAGAAATGCCAGCACTTTCTGTTCTGGCCGTTTTGGTTTTTGTGGGATGGGCCTTCCATTATGGTATTTTTCATGCTATTGGAGGAATATTATGGCTTTCAGTTGCCATACCTTTAGCTTTTTTAATTTATAAAAAGAGAACCGGAGAATATTTTGTTAAAGCAAATGAAGAAGGAATCTCATTTCGTCAACATTTCTTTTCAAACTATGTTTTTGTACCTTGGAATTATATGCAAAGAATTGATTACTTGGTTTTTGAAATCAATTTTATGATTAAAGAATCTGCACAAGTTGTTTGTTTTCAAACCAGTGGTTTAGACGATGAACAAGTGGATGAATTAAAAAAGTATATTTCTCAAACTATAGAGAAAAAGCCAATTTCTGAATAATTTATTATGTCGTTTTTACCCAATTTTGATTTTATTGAAGAACTTCAATGGAGAGGTTTATTGCATGATGCCATTCCCGGTACACAAGAACTTTTAACCAAAGAACAAGTTACAGCTTATATTGGCTTTGATCCAACAGCCGACTCACTTCATATTGGGAACATGGTTCCAATTATGATGTTAACCCTTTTTCAAAAAGCAGGACATAAACCGGTTGCCTTGGTTGGCGGTGCTACGGGTATGGTTGGTGATCCAAGTGGTAAAAGTGCTGAACGTAAATTGCTTGATTTGGAAAGTCTAAATGCAAATTTGGAAGGTCAAAAAGCACAATTAATGAAGTTTTTAGACTTTGAAAATGGTTCAAATGCAGCAAAACTTGTGAATAATTACGATTGGTTTAAAGACTGGAATTTCCTTGAATTTATTAGAGATGTTGGAAAACATATCACAGTAAGCTATATGATGGGAAAAGATAGCGTTAAAAATCGTTTAGAAGCAGGTGGTTTGTCTTTTACTGAATTTAGTTATCAGTTGGTTCAGGGCTATGATTTTGTTCATTTATACAAAAATGAAGGATGTAAATTACAAATGGGTGGTAGCGATCAGTGGGGGAATATTACCACTGGTACTGAATTAATTCGCCGCATGGAAGGTGGTGAGGCATTTGCAATTACTGCGCCTTTGGTAACCAAATCCGACGGAACAAAATTTGGGAAAAGTGAAGGTGGAAATGTTTGGTTAGACCCAAAGAAAACAAGTCCTTTTAAATTTTATCAGTTTTGGCTAAATGTTGCAGATGAAGATGCTATCAAATTCATTAAAATTTATTCATTAAAAACTAGAGTTGAAATACAGTCTTTAATTGATGGACATGTTGGCAATGAATTTAAAAGAGAGTTGCAAAAAGCATTGGCGGAGGAGTTGACTGTTAGGGTACACTCAAATGAAGACCTAGCAATGGCTCTCAAAGCAACTGAAATTTTCTTCGGAAATGGTAGCAAAGACGATCTTTTATCCCTCAATGAAGAAACCCTTTCATCATCTTTAGATGGAATGGAGAAATTTACAATTTCTATTGGAGATTTTACCCAAGGGATTGGAGTTTTAGATTTCTTAGCAACAAATACTCAAATATTTGCATCGAAAGGCGAAGCAAGAAAAATGATCCAAGCAAATGGATTTTCTATCAATAAAGAGAAATTTGCAGATGTTAATGGAATCATTGATGCTTCATATTTGTTGCATGGAAAGTATATTTTGGCTCAAAAAGGCAAAAAACAATATTATGTGGTTGAAATAGTTTAACATAGCATCGTAAGGTTTTGTTAATCTATTTAATTATTAATAATATATTCGCAACATGAAGGGAATTATTCTCGCTGGAGGTTCAGGTACTAGATTGCATCCATTAACATTGGCTGTAAGTAAACAGTTAATGCCTGTTTATGACAAACCAATGATTTACTATCCATTATCTGTTTTGATGATGGCTGGAATAAATGAAATTTTAATCATTTCTACACCCCATGATTTGCCAAATTTTGAAAAATTATTGGGTGATGGATCGAGAATTGGTTGCAAATTTGAATACTGTGTTCAACCTTCTCCAGATGGTTTGGCTCAAGCTTTTGTTTTGGGCGCTGATTTTATTGGTAATGATTCAGTAGCTTTAATTCTGGGTGATAATATCTTCTTTGGATCAAACTTACAGGAAACTTTAAATAGTTCGGTAGATCCAAATGGTGGAATTGTATTCGCCTATCATGTTTCTGATCCTGAACGTTATGGCGTAGTTGAGTTTGATAATAAATTTCAAGCAATTAGTATCGAAGAAAAACCTAAATTTCCGAAATCAAATTATGCAGTTCCCGGTTTGTATTTTTACGACAATCAAGTTGTAGACATTGCTAAAAATCTTAAACCTTCATCCAGGGGAGAATTGGAAATTACAGATGTAAATAAAGTGTATCTTGAAAAAGGTGAATTACAAGTGCGCACAATGAGCCGGGGAACAGCTTGGCTTGATACTGGAACTTTCAATTCATTGATGCAAGCTGGTCAATATGTTCAAGTAATTGAAGAGCGACAAGGTCTTAAAATTGGATGTATTGAGGAAATTGCTTGGCGTCAAGGCTTTATTACTGCTGAACAATTAATTGAAATTGCAAAACCATTGAGAAAAAGTGGTTACGGTGAATATTTAGAGAAAATTGTTTCTCGAAAATATTAATGGATTATTGATACACTTGAATCCAATCAACTTGGAAATCTTGAGGCATTTTGGCTGTGCTTATTTCATGTAAGTAGTTATGATCTAAAGCATTGTTGATAATCAAATACATAGGTTCTTTATAAAATTGTCTCATCCACTTGCTTAATTTAACAGTTTTAATTTTCACCCCATCTGTATAGAAGGTAATCTTTTTTGGTTCCCAATGACATGCATAAATGTGAAATACTGAATCAGTATTTGAAGGCAATTTTATTGATTTTAAAATCATTCTTTTGGTGCGTGTTTCTACTTTGCCAACATGAATTGTCATTGTTTGACGGTGAATGTTATTTCCATCAGGACCTCCATACATTTCGAAAATATCAATTTCTGGGGGCCAATTATTTTTGCCAGTTAACCAAAAAGC
>CANFVI010000047.1 GCA_947450405.1 Flavobacteriales bacterium | reverse complement strand
GTTTAGAAAGCCTAAAAATGAATGGTTGAATAACAACGATACTGAAAATTCATGATACGCGAAATTTCTAGCTTCCAAAATGATTGGGTAAAACACATTAAAGTTTTACAAGAGAAAAATCGTGCACGTAAAAAGGAAGGTGTTTTTCTGGTTGAGGGACTTATTGAAATCAAATTGTGTATTGAGGCAGGATATGACATTAAAGAAATTGCTTATTGTAAAGATTTGATTTCTGAAGGACATTTGTCAGAGAGAATTGGAATTGAATTAGAATCAATCGCAAATATATATCTGCTTTCTGCTGCCGTTTTTGAATCTTTGGCTTATAGGGGAGGGGTAGAGAATGCCATCGCGGTAGTTGCATATCCGAACAATAGACCTACACTGAATGATTTGAAATCTGACGGATTATACTTGGTTGCCGAAGCGGTTGAAAAACCTGGTAATTTGGGTGCTATTTTAAGAACAGCCGATGCTTCCAAAATGGATGCAATTATAGTGTGTGATGAGTTGTTGGATGTTTTTCATCCTAATGTAATAAGAAATAGTTTGGGATGTGTTTTTACCGTTCCCGTGATTGTTTGTAGTTCGAATGATGCCATTGATATGCTTAAGAAGAAGAATATTCAAATTTTTTCTACTTTTATGGATGAGTCGATTTCATTGTTTGATGCAAACTTAACCGGAGGTGTGGCGCTTGTAGTTGGAGCTGAACATCAAGGATTGTCTGGTTCTTGGAGAAACGTTGGTCAAAATATTAATATACCCATGCTTGGTTTTGTTGACAGTTTAAATGTTTCTGTTGCTTCTGCTGTTTTAATGTACGAAGCCAGACGCCAACGAGTTAAATAAATTTCGTATTATTGTATTGTGCAAAAAATAGCAATTCTTGGCGCGGGTAGAAGTGCCGGTTATCTAATAGACCATTTGGCTCTTGTAGCAAAAGCCAAAAGCTGGGAATTGAAAGTGTATGATCAAGATTTCGAGGGATATTTTTCATCTTTCGGAGAAAATGTCAATTGCATTTTTGAACAGTCCAATTTGGCCGATCTCAAAAATTTAGAATCTATTGTTCGATATTCCGATCTTGTAATTAGTGTATTGCCTCCATCAATGCATTTTGGGGTGGCTCGCTTTTGTGTTTTGCATGGAACTCATTTGGTAACGGCTTCTTACATATCTCCCGAAATGAAGGCTTTGCATGATGTTGCAATTGAAAACGATGTTGTGCTATTAAATGAATTAGGTCTTGATCCTGGAATTGATCATTTATCTGCTGCAAAAGCAATTTTTGAAATACAAGAAAAAGGGGGTGATATTTTTGGATTTGAAAGTTATTGTGGGGGATTAATTACTGAAAACGATTGCCAAGGAAATCCTTGGAAATATAAGTTTACCTGGAATCCCAGAAATGTTGTTTTGGCAGGTCAGGGTGGTAAAAGTAAGTGGATTGCAAATGGGGAATTGTATCAAATTGCTCCGACCGAAGTTTTTAAACATGTAAAAAGATTCGATTTTCCCGGGTTGGGAGAAATTGAGGCTTACCCAAATAGAGATAGTTTAAGCTACATCGATCAATATCATCTCAACGGTGTGAAAACAATGCTCCGCGGAACCTTGCGAAGGGTAGGTTACAGCCAGGCTTGGCAAGTTTTGATTGATGCAGGATTTACGGATGATGAAAAAGGACAGGAGTTGGTTTTTGCCAATAGAAGAGTTTGGTTTGAATTTATAACCAAATGCAAATCGGTTCAGGATTGGTTAACCAAACTTTATGTAAATGATAGCGACGTTGTTGAAAAAATGATGTACTTAGATTTGGATAGTGAAAATACACTTCCATTAGAAAATTTAAGTCATGCGGCTCATTTGCAAAATATCCTTCAAGAAAAATGGAAGCTGAACGAATCCGATAAAGATGAAGTATTGATGGTGCATAAAATTGATTATTCAATCAATGAAATTGCATTTCAATATTTGGCAACACTACGCATCATTGGCGAAGGCGGTGCACATACAGCTATGGCAAAAACGGTAGGTTTACCGCTGGCATTGGGCGCTATTTCAATACTCGATGGAAGTATTAAAGAACGTGGTTGTTTGATGCCATTTAATGTTATTTGGGGGAAACAGATATTGCTCCAATTGGAAGAACTGGGAATACAATTTGTAGAGACGACACAACAAATTAATAATTAATTATTTGTAGTTTTATCCACAAAGTGAATTTTCAGATTTCATTTTTGTATTTTTGATGAAACTTTATTCTCATGATAAAACAATTGTTCTTATTTTTTATCGCGTTCTGCTGCAGCATTTTAAATGCCTTAGCACAACAAGATACAGTAGTTAGTTTTGAGCAGAATATACCTGGACACACCAATGCGGTAGAAACTGTTACTTATTCTAAAGATGGTAAATTCCTAATTTCGGGAAGTTGGGATAATACAGCAAGATTGTATACTGTTGACACCAGTGGTGGTATCACATTTTCAAAATCATTCACGGGTCATTTTGCTGCTGTTACTGCGGTGGCAATTAATTACCAGAGTACAATGGTTGCTACTGGTTCTAAAGATTTTACAGTAAGGGTGTATGATATTGCTACTGGAAAACTTTTATTCGTTTCACGCGATCACAAAGAAGCTATTTCGAATTTGTTATTTGACCCAGCAGGTATGGTCTTGTTCAGTAGCTCTCATGATGGTTCAATTCGTTTGTATGACGTAGTGAATTTTGAAAATAACAAAGTTGAAAAAGCCTTGCAATTTGGAACCAAAGTCAATGATTTTATTTTGTCTACTGCCAAAGGTGCTTTCTTGGTTGCTTCTGCAAAACCTGTGATCGAGCAAATTACTTTGAAGAAAAATGTAACTAAATCTTTTACTGGTCATACGGGTCCGGTAAATTGCTTAGATATGTCCCCCAATAAAAAAATGTTGGCCAGCGGTTCAGATGATAAATCAATCATTATTTGGGACATGGCAACGGCAACTATTTTAAAGAAGTTAACTGGACATGCTTGGAAAGTTACCTCTGTTCAATTTTCTGCAGATGGTAAATACTTGGTAAGTACTTGTAATACCGGTGAAATTAAGCTTTGGAATTTGGAAACAGGCAAATGTATGACCAACATTCAACCAAAGGGAACAAATGCTCGCCAAGCTTGTTTCAATGCCAATGAAACTAGAATTGCAGTGGCTAGCCTACAAACAGGTGGTTCTTATGGTATTTCAATTTACAAAACGCCAATTCGATTTATTCCATTCGTTAAAAAGCAAATGGTTAAAGGTAAAAACGGCAAAATGGTTCCAGCATCTGGTCAACCTCAAGAAGATTGGGCTTGGTCTGATGATGCAGACGGAGCTAAAGCAGATAAGGCCAGCGAAGCTCCCCAAAATGCAGAAAAACCTAAAAACCTTCCTAAAAAGAAAAATTAATGAGTGAATTATTTAATAGTAGCAAAGCTCCTGAACCGGTAGGATTGTACCCTCATGCTCGCAGGGTAGGCAATTTGTTGTTTTTGAGTGGTGTTGGCCCAAGAGAAAAAGGTACAAAGGTTATTCCTGGTGTCGAATTAGACGAAAATAGAAATATTATTAGTTACGACATCGAAACGCAATGCCGTTCGGTTTTTCAAAATGTTCGTTGGATATTAGAAGATGCCGGAAGTAGTTGGGATAATATTGTTGATGTTACGGTTTTTCTTACAAATATGAAAGACGATTTTCCTATTTACAATAAACTTTGGGCGGAATACTTTGGTGAAAATCCACCTTGTAGAACCACGTTAGAAATTAACTGTTTGCCTACACCAATTGGAATTGAACTTAAAGTGATAGCAACGATTTAAAATTATTTCCTAGGGTGAAGTTGGTGAATCTTCTTCAACTTTTCAAAAGAGTTTTTAGTATAGACTTGTGTGGCCGATAAATTGGCATGTCCCAATATGTCCTTTATTGCCATCAGGTTTGCTCCATTGTTCAACATGTGTGTTGCAAATGAATGTCGCAATACATGCGGACTTGTTTTGGCAGCATGTGAAAAGAGTTTTAAATACTTGTTTACAAGTCGATAAACAAAAACAGGATAAAGAGGTTCTCCTGATTCTAAGGTGAATAAATATCCCCTCTCTATTGTAGTAATATATATTCTTAATAAATCAATGCCCTCATCATGGAGTGGAATTAACCGTACTTTATTTCTTTTTCCCAATACACTTAACGTATTCCTCGATAAATCCACATCGCTTGTTTTTAGTCCAACCAATTCCGACAAACGCATTCCGGAGGTATAGAATAGCAGCAATAGCAATCTGTCTCTTTGGCCATTTTCGACTTCATTCCAAGGAAATCGTTCAAACATATTTTTTAGGTCTTCTGCCGGAATGTCTTTAACCAGATGTTTTGGAGTTTTTGGTACAGATATTTTGATTAAAGGGTCATGGTCTATCACTCCATCTTTTCGTAAGTGTTTCACCAAGGCTCTCAGGCTTGATATTTTTCTATGGATACTTCTTGGTGCAATATTGTGTTGCATCATATCCGACATCCAAGCTCTTACATGTGTGGCTTTGAGTTGATTTAAACTCGGATTGCCAATGGTGGTTAGAAATGCCAGAAATTGCTCTAAATCGCCTCTATATGCAACAGTTGTATGGATGCTCATTCTTTTGTTCTTCTCAATGTAGAAGATAAAGTCATCTATATGTTGTTGCCAAGGGGTCATAGTACGAAGATAGTGGAATAAAAGGACAGACGTTTGCGTAATTTATACAAACAAAAAAAGCCGCTTAAAAAGCGGCTTTGAATATATTTTGAGCGGAAGGATTATCCTTCTACCTCTTGTGTTTGCATTTTAAGTTTGTAAGCCGCACGAATCTTTTGCATACGCTTGGTGATGCAAGGTTTTTCAAAGGCTTGACGAGAACGTAATTCTTTAACTACGCCAGTTTTTTCAAATTTCTTTTTGAATTTCTTAAGTGCTTTTTCTAGAGAATCGCTTTCTTTTACGTTTATTACAAGCATGGTATTGTTTTTTCTTTGTTATTAGGGATGCAAATATAATAAAAAACTCTTTTTTAAACAAATGTTATTAATCTTTTAAAATTTGTCTTGAAATCACGAGTTTTTGAATTTCGCTTGTGCCTTCGCCAATGGTGCACAACTTGCAGTCTCGATAGAATTTTTCTACAGGGAAATCTTTCGTATAACCGTAGCCTCCAAAAATTTGGACAGCTTCATTGGCAACTCGAACGCAAACTTCACTGGCGTAATATTTTGCCATTGCGCTTACTTTGGTTACGCTTTTGCCATGGTTTTTCAAATGAGCACTTTCTTGAATGAGTAATTCAGCAGCTTCAATTTGAGTTGCCATATCCGCAAGTTTGAATCCAATTGCTTGGAATTGAGAAATTGGTTGGCCAAATTGTTCGCGTTCTTTTGAATATTTTACAGCAGCTTCGTATGCTCCTTTTGCAATGCCCAAACTCAAGGCAGCAATAGATATTCTACCGCCGTCCAAAACTTTCATCGCCTGGATAAATCCATCACCTACATTTCCCAAAACATTTTCTTCTGGAATTCGGCAATCTTCAAATATCATTTCGGCAGTTTCGGAAGCGCGCATTCCTAATTTATTTTCTTTTTTGCCACCTTTAAAGCCCGGTGTTCCTCTTTCAACAACGAAAGCAGTAATTCCATGTGAGTCTAAAAGTTCGCCAGTTCTGGCCAATACAACGGCAATATCGCCGGTAATGCCATGGGTAATCCAATTCTTAGAACCATTTAATACCCACTCATTGCCTTCTTTCTTTGCAACGCATTTCATACGCAATGCATCTGAACCAGTATTCGCTTCGGTTAATCCCCAAGCTCCAATCCATTCGGCAGTAGCCAATTTTGGTAGCCATCTTTTCTTTTGGTCGGCATTTGCAAATTGCAAAATATGACCGGTGCACAAACTATTGTGTGCTGCCATACTTAATCCAATACTTCCGCAAACTTTTGATAATTCATCAATGGCCGCATAATATTCTAAATATCCAAATCCAGAACCGTTATATTCTTCAGGTACCAAAACACCCATTAATCCAAGTTTTCCAAGTTCTTTAAAAACATGGACTGGGAATGTTTGTGATTCATCCCATTCCATTACATGGGGTCTAACATTTCTCTCCGCAAAATCGCGCACCATTTGACGCACCATTTGCACACTTTCGTTTTCTTGGAAATTCATAATTTGCCCTACAAAATTAACGATATTTTTTGCAGTGAAACTACCAATTACAAAAAATAATTTGAGAATAAATGATTAACGGAAAATTAAATAAGGTTTCAGTTTTATACATGTTTCTCTCGAAATTCCTAAAATCTCATTGAACTTGTTAATAGTTAATGGGAAATGCGCATTCTTGTAGGCCCAAATTATTTTAGCCAATTCTTTTCCAATATATGGATGTTTGTATAAAGTGGCTATTTCACAGTGGTTGATATCCATTTTATTCATAGCTGTTGAGTCAATGATAAATTCAATGTTGTTGTTTAACAAAATTGAACTATCAAAGTATTTTATTTCTAGCAATTGGAATTTATTGATATAGCCACCAAGTCGATCGCGGTATCGTATGATTCTTCGGGCAGTTTTGCCACCAATGCCTGGCAGTGACTCAAGCTCCACACTGTCGGCCCTATTCAAATCAATGTTATATTTTTTAACTTTTGCTTTTTTAGCTGCTTCATTTAAGGTTTGTAAAATGATGGCACTGTCTAAACTGGTTTTTGCACAAAGTTCACTTAATGAACCTATGTTAGGGTTATGGTGAATGGCTTTCAGTATTTTCAATGCAACACTTGGAAAAATACTGAAGTCTTTTCTTTTGTAATTTGAGTAGGTGTGATTTTTTGACCTCACAAAAAGAAGGGAATCTTGTTTTACATCAATAAAAATATCTTTGGCATAAACTGTTTGCCAATAATTAATTTGAAAAATTAGAAAAACGAAGCCCCCAAATAGGGATGTTCCTAAGAATGCAGGTTTGCGAAAAAAGGAAATGCGTTGGGAATGGTGAACCATTCCGTAAAATTACGAAACCGATGCCAGTGTTTCTTTGCGATAATCGCCAGAATCCAATTTGCTTTTCACAGATTTAAATGCGTTAATTGTGATTTCTACATCTTCTAACGTATGAACAGCAGTTGGTATCAAACGAAGCATGATGACACCTTTCGGTACAACTGGATAAACTACAATGCTACAGAAAATATTGTAGTTTTCTCTTAAATCGTATGTCATATGAGTAGCCTCAGGAATTGTTCCGTTTAACAAAACAGGAGTAACAGGTGTAGTTGTAATTCCAATGTTAAAGCCAGCTTCTTTTAAACCACCTTGCAATGCATGAACAATTTTCCAAAGATTGTCTTTGTGCTCAGGCTGTGTGCGAATCATTTCTAAACGTTTGATTGAACCAACAACCATAGGCATAGGCAATGCTTTTGCATAAATTTGAGAACGCATGTTATAACGTAAGAACTTGATTACATTCGGTTCAGATCCAATAAATGCACCAATTCCTGCCATTGATTTTGCAAAAGTTGAGAAGTAAATATCAATTCCATCTTGGCAACCTTGCTCTTCGCCAGTTCCCGCTCCAGTTTTACCCATTGTGCCAAAGCCATGGGCATCATCAACAAACAAACGGAAGTTGAATTTTTCTTTAAGAGCAACTATTTCTTTCAATTTACCTTGAGAACCGCTCATTCCGAAAACACCTTCTGTAATAACCATTACACCACCACCTGTTTCTTCAGCCAATTTTGTTGCTCTAACCAATTGTTTTTCGCAATCTTCAACATTGTTGTGTTTGTAAACAAATCTCTTTCCAAGATGTAATCTCAGTCCATCAATTATACAGGCATGGGCTTCAGCATCATAAACCACCACATCGTGACGGTCTAACAATGCATCAATTGCACTTACAACTCCTTGATATCCAAAATTTAAAAGAATAACATCTGGTTTTTCAATAAAGCTCGCTAAGTCGTTTTCTAATTGTTCGTGATAGTTACTATTGCCGCTCATCATTCTGGCACCCATTGGGTATGCCATACCAAATTGCGTTGCAGCATCTGAATCGGCCTTCATCACTTCTGGGTGATTGGCAAGTCCTAAATAATTATTCAAACTCCAGTTCAACTTTTCAACACCCCTGAAATTCATTCTTGGGCCAATTTGTCCCTCAAGTTTAGGAAAAGTAAAATAACCGTGCGCATCATCTGCGTGCATGCCCAACGGTCCCATTTTGTCGTAAAGTTTTTCGAAAATATCTTTCATCTGAAGTAAACGTTAATCAATAATTAATACAATGCAAATTTATTTGTTTTCGGCAATAAATGAAAAAGCTTATTTACCAATTATGAACACACAAGGCAATTTGCCAATTTCTGGTACACTATTTCTCCAATCGGATATTGTTTTTGTAACAATTGTTTGGTTTTCACCGTGTAAATCGTATCCAATGCAGAGTTTATAATCTTGAGGGATATTTTTAATAAACCATTGAACCAGTCTATCTGTTCTATATGGCGTTTCAATAAATATATGCGAAGGTGTTCTTTTTTCATTTTGCCCTAAAGTTTTCGACCAGTTTTTCAATTCATCATCTTTTAAAGGTGCATAACCATGAAAGGTAAATGATTGACCATTAAGTCCGCTACCTGCCAATGTTAAAAGTAAACTACTCGGTCCAATTAGGGGAGAAACTGTTAATTTGCGTTTGTGTGCCCATTCAACAATTCTGTTTCCTGGATCGGCAATACAGGGCATACCCGCTTCACTGCAAACACCAATTTTGCTTTGATTTAAATTTGCATTTAAAAAGGCTTCTATATCTTGTTGCTTGGTATCTCTCGTTAATTCTAAAATGTCCAAATTAGGAATGTTAATTCCCATTTGTAAACTACTGATAAATCGACGTAATGTTCTTGCATTTTCTGCAACCCAGCATGTAATTGTTGATAATTCATGACGAAAATAGGCTGTATCCATTTGTTCCCAACTTTTTTCGCCAATTGGTAAAGGCAATAATACTATTTCACAACTTGTTTTTTGCATTGGGGCAAAACTCGTAAAATAAATTCGATTTCCCACCTAATTTCTTTATTCCCACGCTTTTTAATACTAATTTCGCAATGTGAATTTTTTACGCTCGCTTCAGAATCGCTGGAAGGTAGATTCTATTGGAAAAGTAGTTTTGATTTTATTGGTTTTTTGTTTAACCGGAACAACCGTTGTTTATCTCAAAAAGTTTGTAAAACCATACCTCGGCGATGAATGGTATATCGATTTTATTTATTACATTCTAATTTTGCCGTTTTATAATATCATCTTATTGGTTTACGGCTTTTTGTTAGGTCAAGGTAAATATTTTTGGAACTTTGAAAAAAGATTCTTTTCTAGAATTTTCAAACGTAAAAATTAACAATAAATGCTGAACAAAGAGAATGTTTTAAAAGCATTGGGCAATGTAGAAGATCCTGATTTGAAAAAGGATTTAGTTACATTGGGAATGATTGAGAAGATAGATATCAATGATAAAATTGTCTCTTTTGATTTGATTTTAACAACTCCTGCATGTCCGATGAAAGACATGTTGGTGAATGCTTGTAAAACAGCCATAAAATATATGGTTGATAAAGATGCGGAGGTAAATATAAGGGTTGATAGCCGTGTTCAACAAAACGCCCGCCCCAACAATGTTTTGCCAGGAGTGAAGCATGTAATTGCGGTTGCTTCTGGAAAAGGTGGTGTTGGTAAAAGTACTTTGTCTGCTACTTTGGCGCTGAGTTTGTCTCATTTGGGAGCGAAAGTAGGATTACTAGACGCTGATATTTACGGTCCGAGCCTTCCTACATTATTCAACGTTCATCAGTCCCCCGAAATGATAGAAGTGGACGGTAAGCAGCGCATGATTCCTGTTGAATCGCATGGTTTGAAATTATTGAGTATTGGATTTATGACAGCACCAGGGCAAGCGGTTGTTTGGCGTGGACCAATGATTTCGAGTGCTTTTAGACAGTTTATTCACGATGTTGAATGGGGTGAATTGGATTATTTGATTGTTGATTTGCCTCCCGGAACTGGCGATGTACAAATTACATTGGCGCAGCAAGCTCCGTTAACTGGGGTGGTTGTTGTTACAACGCCACAGGAAATGGCATTGACCGATGCCCGCAGGGCAATTGATATGTTTTCTTTAGATGCCATTGCAAAACCAATTATAGGTGTTGTGGAAAATATGAGCTACTTCATTCCCGAAGATGCGCCAGATAAAAAATATTATGTTTTTGGAAATGGTGGGGGACATAAACTATCTGAGGAATACAATTTGCCTTTCTTAGGAGAATTGCCATTAAATCCTTCTATTGGCGCAAATGCCGATTCAGGGAAATGGGATTTTACCCATGAAAACATGTTGCCTTATATTGCAGTTTCTCAGGAAATTGCAAGAAATGTGAGCATGATGATTGCCAAGTGAATTTGTCAATCCATTGAAAAATAACTATCTTTGTAATAATGCCATTAACACTTAAAATAGAATCCGTTTTAGATACCATTCGTCCTTATTTACAAGCTGATGGTGGTGATGTTGAGTTGGTAGAAGTTCAAAGCAATAATGATGTTATTCTGCGTCTTACTGGCGCTTGCAGCAGTTGTTCAATGAGTGAAATGACTATGACGGCGGGTATTGAAGAGAGCTTGCGC
>CANFVI010000046.1 GCA_947450405.1 Flavobacteriales bacterium | reverse complement strand
TTTGTTGATTGCATCGGCAATGTTATAAACGATATCCATGTAGTGAGAAGCCAATTTTGGATCTGCAACTAATTTCATTCCAAAAAGACCACCTGGAGTTCCCAAAATGTAACCTAATGGATAGATAGCCCAACCTACCAAAACAAACCAAGCCAAAATACGAGTTGCTTTTGCAACTTGTGGACCTGCAGTTTGTGACAACTGAGCAACTTCACCAAACCATACTAAGTATGCAATGTAGAAATATGCAGCACCAGAAATTACACCCCAAAGAACGCTGTTAGCAGCATCGATTGTTTCACCGAAATAACCAGTAACCAACATCACTAAAGAAGCGAAGATTAACTTCCAAAGAAGGCCAATTTTAGCACCTGCTTTTTTGGTAATCAAATAGAATTCAACGCACATCAAAGGCACAGTCAAAATCCAGTCAACATATCTAAAGAATGTTGGTGAATCACCTGTTGCCAAGTTGTAACCGCGCATGTAGTAGTAATGCACAGCTGCGATGAAAGTAATTAGTCCTGAAACTAATACTGAAGTTCTCCATTTGGCTGAAGTGTTGTTCAACTCAAAGAAGAAGAAAACTGACGCGGCCATCATAGCCATTGTGCCGATAAAAAACGTGAACGCCACGTAATTATCACTTGCAATTTTTAAATGTTCCATAAAATATTAAATTTAGTTTGGTTTTTTCCTACTCTTTTGGCTTTTCGGTTAAGGCCCCGTTTTTTGAATTGGTATCTGGACTCCAAATGTTTCTAATAAACAATGATAAAATAATTATGTTTTAAAATGCAAATGTAAAAATCTAAATTTCATTAATTTAGGCTATTTTTTGCATGTTTTTGAGCAAAATTGACTAAGAAATATTGCTATATTTTTTTAAACAAAATCACCAAATTTGTGAATTGACCTAACTTTTTAAAAATGAAAAAGTTAAACAAAAATTGTTTGTTTAACTTTGGGTATGTAAAAAATGAACAATTTGAAATTCGAGTTTTTAGCGCAAAAAAAACCCTCGGTTTTGAGGGATTTAAATGATAGTCTAAATTTTCACAGCACTCACTCAATGAATACTTATTCAACAATGATTGGCAATGATATTGTTTCCCCAGTAAAAACTATGCGCACAATATAAATACCACTCACTAGGGGCTTGTGCATTAACTCAGTGCGTAGCATACCACCTATCAATTTTGAATTAGGATGTAAACGCTCTATCAAAATACCTCCCATAGACAGAAGTTGAATGTCATTTATAATATTATACCCTTGATGTTGAATTATGATGTTTTCAGTGCTTCCAATTGGATTAGGTATCAATTGGATTCCCCTATTGGCTTTCATCTTAGTTAGATCGAGTCTATTCATGCTGAAAACAGTGGTGCTAGATTCACAAAAACAGCTGTCGCCATAAAGGTTTTTGGCTTTCATCTTGATGTTGTAATTTCCATCTTTGGGTAATTTGATTATGGCTTGAGCGTTAACCCCATTATCAATAACGGTATCTATTCCTTCAATCATAAATGTATATTGAACAGTTGCTTGTCCCCCAATAGTATTGGCGCTGTCTTTCGGATTTAGTTTTACTCCCCAGAAAAAAGTGCTATAATCGGGTTTTGCGCTGAGGTTGCAGGTTTTGGGTAATTCTTCAACATCGATACGTTTTACCAAACTGTCTTTGCATTTTCCTTGACCTGTAACATACAAGGTAACATTGTAGCTCATTGTATTTTTTACGGAGTAAGGTTTTATGATGGAACTGTCGGTTGAGGTGGTATTGTCGCCAAAATCCCACTGAATGTTCGTTATTTTGCCAAAGGAATTGGTAGATTTAGTGCTAAATTTAATACTGCTGCCTGAGCAAATGGAACTGTCAGAAACGAACATTTTTGCCATCGGAACAGAATAAATTGCATGTGTTAAAGTATCAATACTGCTGCAACCATGAATACTTATTGCCTCAAAGCGCAAGGTATCAATGCCGTACTCTGTGAAAATATGGGAGCTATTCTCAAATGAATCTGTAACGCCATTTTTAAATTTCCATAGTGCATATTTTATTGAATCGCCAAAACTCTGAATGTTTCCTTTACATAAAATCTGTTTGCCAACACAGGTTGAATCTATGCTAGGTTGAATAATAGGCATTGGGTAAATAGATACATTTTTTGCCAAAGAATCTTTACATCCATTGGGTGTAACTGCCAATAACTTTATGGAGAAATTGCCATATTGTAAATAGTTTTTTGAGGGATTGGCGTTTGTGATTTGCGAATTTACAGAATCTCCAAACCACCAGGTATTGCTAAAATTCCCAGTTGAAACAGTGGTGAGATTTTGAATGTCAAATAAATTATTTTTAAAACATTGAGTTGTATCGTTTATACTGAAATTAGTCACAGGAACTGGGTTTACAGTTACCCAAGTAATGGCGGTATCTTCACAACCGAGTTTTGTTACTGCGGTAAATAGGTAGGCATTTATCCCCGTTGCGGCTTTGAAACTGGTATCATAGGAATTTGATTTAAATCCATTTGGGTCATTCCAATGTCCAGAATTTCCGCCAGTTGCTTGAATTTTGGCCATTTCTCTCTCACAATAAGGGCCTGTATTGGTGGCGTTCGAAACCACAGCAAGACTCCAAAATGAATTTAAATTGAGAGAAGTGCAAATAGATGAATTCGGATCAGTTTGCAATAAATCAAACAGCAATATTGAAGGACACCATTTTCCGCAATAACCACTTGAACAGCTCATAGCATTGGTTGGCCCAAACGATTCAAGCAAAGCAATGATATTGAAATTTCGGTTTGCCCTAACTACATGCGCAGAATCGATATCTGTAAATTTTAGAAAATTGCCAAGTGTATCAGTAATTTTGATTGTTAAACGCACGTTAACTTGGTTAGTAATATAATTTCCACCACTATAATTTGAAACATATTTGTATGTAGTTATTCCATTGAAAATAAGTTTTCCTGAGTCTTTTGCTGATTGGGTTGGGTCTAAAACCAAATCGCTTAATCCTGCGCAACTCATGTTTGGAGGCTTGTTGTTATTTGCATTAATAATCCCTTTGAGCGTATCTCTTAATCCCCAATACCAGCAAGTGCCATATTCAGACCATGCGGCGCTTCTTACATAGTATTTTTCACCTGAGATATTTCTCGCCCAAGTTCTCGAATCAGTTGTTGCTGCATTGATTGTGACACCAGTTGGTATTGAAATCTTATTTTGTGCATTTAAGGTATTAACAAAAATAAAAATCCCACCAAGCAGGATTTTTGCAATTTTTTGGTTTCTAAAGGGAATGAGAAGTTTCATTATTATTTAATGCTGTACGACAATGGTTTTGGTAGTTTTTTGCAGGTTTGTTTGCACACAGACAATGTAAATGCCTGAAGGTAAATCTTGAAGTTGTAATGGGTAGCGTGTTTTGTTTTTGAGGGATTCAAGGTTGTTTGCAATCCAAACAGGCTTTCCAATAGAACTGTAAATTGTAATCTGGATAACAGGATTGCTGCTATTGTTTTCAATTGAGAAATTACCATCGTTTGGATTGGGGTATATGGAAATTTGATCTTCCAAATTGAGGTGTTTTGTTTTTGCAGTGAACGCTGAATCTACAAGGTTTTCGAAACTAAGTTCATCCAGTTTGAAATAATTTTGAGCCAGATTTTGAGTGTTTTGGGTATTTGATTTCAATGAAAAAACAATGTTCATTCCATTGGCCTGAGTGGTGTCATTGTAAATGATAGGTAAATCAAAAGCTAACCAATTGAGCACTGAGTCGGTAATGATTTTTTTTGCAAATCCCACAATTCCGGTATCCTTAAACGCAAAAACTTCTATCATGAAGGTATCTGCAGCTGATCTGCGAGAAAACTGGTAATATCCTTTTAATGAAGTATAATTTTTGTTTACTTGCATTGTTGGTTTCATTTGAAATTGGGATGAACTATTCCCTAACAATAATTGGGTGTTTTTTGCTGATTCTGGGTCGGCAAACATTTGCAAAGCTTTGCTTTTTGGAAAAACACCTTGTGTTGGAATGATGTTTTTTTGTGGATGCGATGATGGGTTGTTGGCATGCCAAAAAATGGGTTCAAAAGTTTTTTGAACAACCCAATTGTGAAATCCTGAATTTGGAATTCCAGAATTTGTACCTGAGAACCAAATGCTGTCGAGAAACAAGGTACTCGAGGTGTCTATTGTCCCTCCAAAATAATTGGTAGACAAACAGACTATCATTAATGAGTCGGGAATGAATTGCTGAGGAAAATAAACTGGGAATGCGAGGATAGTGTCGTTTGATGAACCGGTCCATTTGCATTGCAGTGTATGGGAAATTTGACCTTTATTTTTGAACCAAAGTTGAATATGTGCAGAATCTTTTTTGTTAATTTGATAACCACTTTTTACAAATAGTGTGTCTGGTTTTCCGATAAATGGGGTGCCTCCTGATAGTATATTGTTGTTGATATTTGCAATGAAAATTGCACCTGGTTCGGAGGTGGTTTGGGCTTTAATTTTAATAGATGGAAGTTGGTTTTTTAAGCGGGTTACTGAGCCTACTGAATTCCAATGTTGCAGGGTTTCAATTTGGGTAGAATCCCATGATTCGAAATCAAAATTGAGGGAAGTGTTAAAGTTGAGATTTATGTTTTTTACATTTGAAAAAATGGAGGTTCCATTGTAAACCAGTTCTAGTTTTACAAAGTAATATCCAGAAGAAAGCGTATCTAAAAATGATTGGTGAAATGTTGAAAACCCTTCAAACGCATCGATTTTTTTCTTTAAGAATGTATTTGGAGAAGTTCCAATATGTATGAATAACATTGATTTATATCCTCTAGGTTCAACCATATACGAATACTTTACTTGGTTCTTTTTAGAGATTTTAACATCGATAAATTCCAATTTTGGTAATTGATAATCGAGGTTTTTAAAAACCATGGTTCTGCCATACAAGCCTGAAATTGCTCCCAAACCCGGATTGAAAAGCGAAAGTCCATATAAGTCACGTCCATCGGTATTGTTATCCGGAATAGCAATATATTGAAGTGATTTTCCAGTATCTTTTGAGAGAAAGAACAATCCTTTTTGTCCAACACCGTAGAGCATACCTGCTGCAAATTTGATGTTGTTGATACAATAATTTTGTTGGTTAATCAGTGTTTCAAATGATGCACCAAGATTTTTGCTTCTGATGATTACTTGATTTGAATCTGGTAATGTTTTTCCGCCGGCTACCAAGATCTCGCTATTTGGAAGTATCTCAATGGCAAAAAGATTGTTCCCTTTAATATTTGCAGGGAGGCTAGATGTGTTCCAAGACTTACCACAGTTACTAGTGAAATACAAACTGCCATTGTTGCCGGCAATAATAATATTTAAAGAATCAACGGCCTGAATGGCATTGATTTTTTGAGATAAGGTATCACAAAGTACCGTCCATGCGTCGCCACCATTGTTGGTTTTTAAAACAATTCCTTTTTTGCTATATTCATTCCAACCTGAAAGAAAACCCAATTGTGGGGTTAAGAATTTTGCACATGTAAATTCTGTGGTTGAGTAATTGTTAATCTGTTTTACTTTCCAAGAAATTCCGGCATCGGTGCTTTTTGCAAAGGTGCCCGAACGACCTACTGCAAAAAGACTGCTGCTAGTGGGAGAAGAAATATGCTGTAGCATTCCTCCAAATCCGTCGTTGATTATATTCCAAGATTTGCCAGAATCGGTACTTCTGTAAATTCCTGTGAGGGAATCGTTTTTTTGCCAACCTCCCACGGCAATTAGGGTGTTGTTTACGCAAAGTATACTTTTTCCATTTCGGAATCTGGGTAATTCAGAGCTTTGAAAATCAAATTTTTGAGCCCAACAAACATTATTTAGGAATAAAGAAATTGCCAATAGAAAAACATAACGGCAAATAGTAGTGAATTTAATTTGCATCATAAAAAGAAAGCCTGATTGCCAATAAATTGGTCTAAAAAAGCCATAGCGAAGTTAAAGTGGTACAATAAAATACATGTACCAAGAAATAGGTATATTTCTATTTTATTTCACGCTCAACATCTTGTGGCTGCCATCGCAATTGGGCATGCGTTTACTTAAGCCGCAAATGCAATCGTTTAAGCCTTTGCCTTTAAAAACCCTTGGCATTATGGCAATAATGCGCGAAGTACGGGTTTCTGATTGCTTGGCAGATGCAAAGTGCATGTTATATGCCCTTTGTCGGCCCGGTGTTAATGCCTCAAACGCCGCTTTGAATTCGGCGTTTTCAGACATGATTTTTTCAAATTCAGGAATATATTCCAAAGTTGGTTTGTCGGCGGGATCTAATTTCATTCCTGCTTTTTCAACCTCAATGGCTTCGTATATATAAGTTTTGATAATGGGTTCCAATTCTAAAACCTGAGATGCCTCTGTAAAGCGTATAAACCTCGCAGTTTGAGAATTTTCGCCTGGCTTTTGCAGCAACTTATGGTCGTCCCTCAAAAATACTCCCTTCAAAAAACTAATGACAAAATTGTCTTTGAATCCACCAATGATGATACAATTGCTGTTGTTAAAAGTGTAACAAGGGCCGCGCCACTTGAATTCTTCTACCAAACCGCAATCCAACACAATGTTGCGCAACAATTCAAGCTCTGGTTTCCATTGCTTAAGGTTTGCAAAGTATGTTTCTACATTGGCGTTCATGGTACAATTAGGCCAATTTTACAAATTCAGATTTGATGGCCATAGCACCAAATTCACCAATTTTACAATCGATATTGTGGTCGCCATCTGTCAAACGAATGTTGTTCACTTTTGTTCCTACTTTAATTGATTTTGAAAAACCTTTTACAGGTAAATCTTTAATAATTACAACGGTATCGCCGTCTTTTAAGATTTTTCCGTTAGAATCTTTCACTATCAAACCGCCGTCTTCGGCTGCAACTTCCTCAACCTCTTCCGGGTTCCATTCATGTGCGCATTCTGGGCAAATCATTAAAAGTCCTGAAGGATAAGGGTATTCTGAACCGCATTGTGGGCAAGGTGTGATATCTGACATAGTGGAGCAAAGTTTGTTAAACTTTGGGGTATTTGCAAGCAGTTTAGAAAATATCGGTCTCTTTTGTTTCAATCGGTCTATTTTTTTATGACTATCTTTGTATATTTAGCAAATGCAGAAGCCTTCCGTACAAAATTGGTTTTATCAAAATAGAAGTATTCTGCTAAAGTTTTTGCTGTGTTTATTTTTTGTTTTTGAGGGACAAGAAATCCTTGCGCAAACAGATTCTACCGATCAACTCAAATTCGACGTTGGAATTACCCGAAACAAAAATCGCCACTTGTGGCCCATTATTTACCGGGAGAATAACGAGGAATCTAAAGATTTGCAGTTGGCGTTTAGTCTTTATCAGCGCTATGAAAAAACAGATTCGAGTTTATTTCATAGTCATTTACTGCCAATGTATTGGCATACTTTTGAGCCTAACAATACAACACTCAAAATTGGTACGGTTTATTATCCAAGTTTATTTGAATACTCAGCCGATACTTTCCAAAATAGAAAAACTTACCGCATTGGTTCATTATTGCCGGGTGTTGATTTAATGAATATATCTAGGTCAAACAATGGATTGTTCATAGAAAACAATGTTTTCTTTTTTGTGTATTCAAAAATAGATGTGGTGAGGCAAAAATCGCATGTAGTTGTATTTCCATTGTATTGGTATTACAAGAATAAGTTTGCCGCTAGCCATACTTTATTCCCGATTTTTAGAATAAAAACTTCCCTCCGAGAAAAGAACGTGAGTGTATTTCCACTTCTAACCTTCTATTCGCTTAAAAATGATACCAATGCCAACTCGAGGGGCAAGATCAAAAGTATTTCTCAAGATAAAACACTTTGGTCGTTGTTCTACTTTCGAAGTGTTTGGAAATTAAATACCTTTCAACAACCGGGTTTAGAAAGTTCTGCCATTCAAACTTATCAAAAGATTACCCAATTTTATCCTTTGGTTTTTTGGAAGAAAACAGATGAAACGAAAAAGTTAGTTGTTTTTCCATTCTATTTCAGGACAAACGATTACCGCGACAATGATTTTTCGAGGACCTATGCAGGGTTGCTCTATTTTTCGAAAAAAACACCTTCTAAATCTATCAATGCGTTTTTCCCATTTTGGTATGTTCGAAATTCCCAATACGGCACCAATGTGAAAATTATCACACCTTTGTTTTATGCAGGGAATTCGCGTAAATGGAACTTTGTTGCCTTATTTCCACTTTTTGGAAATTTTCGTTCTCACTATTCTAAAGGGGATACAATTTCGGCTATCACACCCTTCATTTGGACGAGAAAATCGGATAAAACGTTCACCGCCAATTTCTATCCATTTGTGTTTTATAAGCACAATGAAGAGTATGGGCAGAATCGCTTCACTTTGTTTCCGTTGATATTTTGGAATAGTTATTCAAAGCATTGGAATAGGGGACAATCAACGCGTTTGGTTGTGTTTCCATTCTTGTCCATCAATTCGCAACAAATTAACAAAAATGACAAATCTCGGATTGATGCAGTATCACTATTCCCGATATTTTATTGGAAGCACTTAAAAAACAACAATGGGGAAGTAGTTCTTCAAAGAATTTACGCTGGAATGATATTTTATCATAAAAAATCTGAACAGCTGACTAAAAATATCCTTTTCCCGATTTATTGGCACATTGACAATGCCAAAACCAACGCGCATTTTAGAAGCTTTGCACTGATTTATTGGCACTCGAAAAATCCTGAGAATCAATTTCAAATGGTCTTCCCTTTTTATGCGCAGTATAAAGAAAAAGGTGGCGACACAGCTACGGCAATAACTCCGTTTATTTGGTTTACAAAAAACAAAATGAAGTCGAGCGTTAATTTTGTACCTTTCTATTTTTCATCCGTCAATAAAAATGGAAATTACTCCAAATTTATATTACCTCTATATTTTCATTGGAATAATGCAGATGAAAGGGTAAAGTTGGTATTGCCATTCTACTATTCTCAATATGACAAAGCATTTAAGGAAACCATTTCAAGTGTGTTACCGTTGTATTGGGTACATAAAACCGACTATGGCGACGTTAATAGGGTTTTATTTCCGCTGCTTTGGGCAAGTTCAAATAATAAATCAAGTAGTTTTACAATATTTCCTTTCTATTACCAGAGTTCCCAGAAAGACATTTCTGAAAAAATAAAATTGCTAGTTCCCATTTTTTATACGCATAAAAATTTGACTGACACAACGTTGGTTTTGTTTCCATTGATTTGGAAAAATCACAACAAGGAAACTCAATCGTTGGTACTTCCGTTTTATATTCATATAAATGATGTAAATCTAACCATTTATTCAATCAATTCTTATGGATATTTGTTTTGGAAGTTTAAGGGATTAAATACGTCGAAGCATTTTTTGTTTCCTCTGTATTATTCGAGCAGAACTTATTTTGGTCGTCCAATTAATAAAGAAATATTGCATTCAACTTTGGCCATTACCCCGCTGTATTGGAGGAGCAATTATTTGAAAAAAGGTCAGGATGGGTGGGTTCAAAACCGGTATCTGTTGCCAATTTATTGGAGTAAAACTACTGCTACAGACAAAACAATGGTACTTGCGTCTTTGTTTTTTATGAATAAAACAAAAACAAAATTCAACTTTGAAAAGCGCGCATTATTGCTGCCGATTTATTATCGAATAAGAGTAAAATCAGTATTTCCAGGTTTTGGGAATTTAAATTGTGATTACAAATTCACAGCCATTACCCCTTTGTTTTTTAATTGTACTGAATATAACAGTCCTTATATTAGTGAAAAAGAAATACAACAAGGGAAAGCTATTCAAGACATCGATACTAGTTTTTCGAGAGAAACCATGTTGTTTCCTTTGTTTTACAATAAATTAACTTATAATTTACATAAACCATCGGAGCAGAATCGAATTTCTGGAGTTACTCCATTGTATTGGCACATTAAAACACCATATCGAAACCATATAAGGTTTTGGCCAATTTTTAATTATGTAAGGGATATTGATAATGAATTGCATTTCAATATTTTGTATGGTCTTTTTAGGCAGGATTTTGATTCGAGCATCCATTTCAAATCAACTGCAATCATTTGGCCGCTAATTCAAAATGAGCATGACAATGGGGTGCATCGTTTTCACATTGCGCCATTGTTGTGGGTCAAAAATGCACCAAACCACAGTTACAATGTGTTGTTTCCTCTTTATAGTTGGTCAAAGAAAGACAATACCACCCGAATGAGTTTCCTTTGGCAACTGTATAAATACAAAGCTATTGAGGGACAAATGTCGGGCCACAGATTTTTGTTCCGTGCATATTTGCGAGATAGGTATACCAATGGCGATTTCGAAACTCGGTTATTGCATAAAGTATATGTGAATATGCATAAAGACAGTGCCATAGAAAAAGCCATTTTCCCGCTCTACAGCAAGCGAATTAGAAAAAATGGGGATTACTACAAATGGTATGCCTTAGGATTGTTTTCAAAGTCGAAAACAAAAATCCCAGGCACCAAAGAATTCTACTTGGAAGAGAAATTGCTCTGGTTTATCCGATTCAGAAGTAATGCAGGTTACTTGAAATCAAAAGGCATTCAGTTTAAAAAAGGGAATTGACCGCTCACACGGGTTGACGCAAACACAACCTTTATAAACTTTCATAAACATTTATAAACATTAAAAAGCCCCTTTCGGGGCTTTTTAATTTACTGTATCATCACCATTTTGGTAATGGTCGAATTGTTTTCGTCTTTTATTCGAACATGGTAAATGCCAGCTTTTTGATTGAGTTCG
>CANFVI010000045.1 GCA_947450405.1 Flavobacteriales bacterium | reverse complement strand
CGGGAAAAGCCTTTTCTGGAGGAATACTTTTTTCTACAGATTTATTAAGTAATACGGTTAATAAAATTGATTGGAGAAGTAGTTTAAAGTTTGCATTGGGTTTGGGATATTTAACTCAGAAATATGATGCAGTTGCAAATCCTGAAAATCGGGCAATCGGAAGTCATATCAATGGTTATATGCAACTGGGTTTAAGTGTAGAAAAGAGTTTGTATAAAAATTCTATGATGTTTTTAGAATTTGGATTGGCTCATTTTTCAAATGCTTGTTGGAAATTCCCAAATCTGGGAGTGAATTTGCCTTATTTGCAAGTTGGAATTGGCTATCCGATGAATATTTATCCCTCAATAAAAAAATTAGATAGAAAAAGGATTTTAAATCAACAATTGTCTATTTTGCCTTGGCGAAAAACTGTTTCAATACGTTTGGGAAAGAAGGAAATTGATTTGGATGATGACAGGGAGTTTATCAATGGGGTTGTAGAATTTACACTTGAAAATTGGATAAGTAAAAGAAGTAATTTCAGGTATAGTATTTCTTACTTTCATGACAGAACTTATCAGTTTAAGAAATTCGAGAAATTGGCTGAATATAGTATTCCTGGAACATCTGAAATCACGGTTTCAGCAGGTTATGAAACTAGATTTGGCAAATGGGGAATTATTACAGATTTGGGTATTTATTTGTATAAGCCCGATTTTAAGAAGAAAACAGCTTATTATGAGGGAATTGGGTGCAGTTACGCCATTAATTCAAATTACAAAGCCGTAGTGCGTTTGAAGGCCAATAAAACCATTGCAGATTTTGCCGAGTTTGGGTTTACTTACCTTTTTAATTGATTCTGTTTCCAATTAGATATTTTAAGTAAATACCAGTTGAAAAGGCAAATAATTTCTGCTCAAGATGATAAATTGGTTCTACACGTATGTCTAATTTGAAATCTGACATATTGGGCAAATAAAAAACTTTTTCAAATTGATATCTCAACATTACAAATTCTCTATTTCTAGCTTGGAAATATGGCTTTCCTTGTAATTCACTTGCAAATAATGGTGCTCCTAAAGGACTGTAAAATTCAATCGCTTTATAATATGTTGCCACTATTCTATGTTGAGAGTAATCTTTTTGATAGAAAAAATAGGTCAAATTTGTCATTGATGCTTGGCCATTTTTAAAAGCGTGGTTTAAGGTAGGCGAGGGATCATTTGAAACTAGATAAAATGATTCGGCCCTAAAGTGTTTTGATTTATCACTCAATCGAATTCCAAAAGTTGCATTTATAGATGTTTGTATTCTTTGAGGGATATTTAATGCTTCGCCACCCTGATGGTATACCAAAAGTGAAGATGGCAGAGAAATAGCAACTGGATATTTAGAACTGTCAATCAGATAGATGTTTATTGTTTGCCCGAATGAAATAATTTCTTGTTGGGATGTGGCAATTTTTGCAAATTGGCGCCAATCTAACCAGGTTTGATAACTAAAATGTTTATTTTGGGTATAATATTGAAGTCCGTATTCCAATGGTTTGGTAAATACATTTTCGTAATTATAAACCGGTTCAATTAGGTAGTGATTGCCATTTCCTAAAATTGTACCTGCAATTAAATGAGATTTATTTGTTTTGTATTCAATATTGAAAATGGGTAAGGTTTTACTTGGAAATTTATTGTCGCCATAATCGTATTGCAGCAACAGACCTATACTTCCTGATAAGTTTTGGGTAAAATAACTTTTTCCTCCAAACCACAATTGATTACCAAAGAAAGTTTGACCAGGATTGTTGTTTTCGCCATATTCATTGTTTTTACAATACATTAAATTGCCAAAACTGAAACCACTTCTATAGACGCGAATTTCTTTTTTTTCAGATTTAGGAATATTTAAATTTTGATTATTTGAAGAATCATCTTCATTGATAGTTGTATCAGATTGCCCAAAATTGAATTCAGATTGTGCGTATGTTATGTCAGTTTGGCGTTTAAAAATAAAATTATCCAACTGAGCCACGGCAGAATTAAGTCCCCCAAGAAGAAAAATGAAAACAATAAAATTATTCCTAGGGTTTAAAATCATATTGCAAATAACTTAAAAACCACGCAGTTTTCTATATTCTTTTCTTGCTTCGGTAATAAAAATGCTATTGGAGTGATTTTCAATAATTTTCTTATAGGTTTGAATGGCTTTGTCAGAATTCTTCATTTTGTACTGGTATAAATTTGCCAAAGCAATTAATGCGTTGTCGGCCAAAATATCATGTGAAAAAGCAATAGTTAAAGTTTCGTATGTGTCAATGGCCTTTTGGTAATTTTCTTGGCTTTCGTAAATTCTTGCTTTTAAAAGTAATATTTCATCTGTCAAGCTATGTCCTTGAAAGTCATTTCTCACTTTTTCGGCATAGAAAATGGCGCTGTCAAATCTATTTTGCCTTTGAAACAGTAGTGCCTTAGAGTAAAGTTGAAGTGGTGTGTAATTACTATCGGTGCCAACGTTATCGGTTATGCATAATGCCAATTCCATGGCATCATTAGAAATTAATTGGGTTGTTGCATCTTTTAACACATCCAATTGCATGGAGGCCCAATCGTAATCGCCACGAAAGAAACTTAATTCAGCTCTGTAAAATTTTGCTTGTTGTCCTAATGCTTCTTCTGAAAAATCCTTTTCAACTTGAGCCAAAAGTAATTCGCTTTTCCACATTTCATTGTTTGCGATTTCTGCTTTGGCCAAAGAAATTTTTGCATTTGCCAATACTTTTTTGTCGAGGGAAGCATTATTAACATATTTCTGAAGCATGTTTACAGCTTCCGTGGGATTGTTTTTACGTTGGATATAAATAGCTGACAAATTTTGTGCTATTGGAAGTGTTTCAGAAGATGGGCCGTTTTCAGACTCAAATTTGGTGAGTTCTAAAATTAGTTGGTTCCATTCTTCGGTTGAAGTAACTGATTTGCTTAATATTTGAAACTTGGTATTTAGATAAAATGACATAACCAAATTGGGGTCATGGCTATTTTGTCCTAGTTTTACGCAATAATCGAAACACTTTAAAGCGATATCAAGTTCGTTGTTGGAAGTGCACAAAATTCCCAAATCAAACAACCTTTTGCCATCTTCATTTAGTTTTGAATCGATTGCTTTTGTGAAAATGTATGCATTGTTCCAATCTTGTTGTTTAATAAATGACCATTTTAACCATTCATTCAAAGAGTAAACGTTGGGGTTTTCTTGAATTTTAACAATTAGAAGTTGTTGCAAAGCAACAAAATCTGCACTGTCTGTAATGTTTGATTCGAAAACCTGTTTGAATTGTTCAAATGGAATATTGCTTTGAATCATCAAAGTTAGGTAACGTTCCATTGCTTTGATTCGCTGACCGTTTGTTAAATATAAATTTGCCAATCTGTTGGTAATATCGGATGTTGAACCAAATATATTTTCACCATCTTGAAGTAATTTTATAGCAAAATCGTTTAGATTGTGTTGTTCAAATAGATCAGCTGCCAACATAAGAGTGCCATAATCATTTTTGATTTTTTCACGTATAAAATCGAAGAGTTTTTTGCTTTCATTTTCGGTAGATTTATCTGTACTCAAAACCCAGCATTCATCTACCATAAAACTCAATGGTTCAGATTGTTTTTTTGCTTTTTTTCTAATGAATTTTATTGCTTTTTTTTGATTATTTGTTTTAACCAGGCATTGAATATACCTGTCATAAAATATTTGCTGATCTGGATTTTCAGAAGTTAAATCTTCATAAATGATTGTGGCTTTTTCATATTCATTTTGCTCAAATAAATTATTTGCTAAGTCACTTTTATTTTGTGAAGTAGCAATATTTGCCCAAAAAATGAGCGGAACAAAAAGTATATAGAATTTTAACTGCATTAATTTTCGCTAAAATAGTCAGAAGGGTCTATTTGTCTTTCAATCATATTTTTATAAATGCCATTTTCAATTGTCATTAATTCATGGTGGTTACCATTTTCAATAATTTTACCACTTCTAATTACAAGTATACTATCGGCATAACGAATAGTGCTTAATCTGTGTGCAATTACAATTGAAGTTCTATTTTTCATTAATTCTGCCAATGCTTTTTGTACTTCAAATTCACTTTCAGAATCAAGAGCAGAAGTAGCTTCATCTAGAATCAATATTTTTGGATTTCTAATAATTGCTCGGGCAATTGCAATTCTTTGTTTTTGTCCACCTGAAAGTTTCATCCCTCTATCTCCAACTAGCGTTTCGAATTTTTCAGGAAAATCATTAATGAAATTAATGGCATTTGCTTTGGTTGCGGCATTGATAACTTCTTCCTTTGTTGCATCTGGATTTCCGTAAAGGATATTTTCATAAATGCTACCGCCAAAAAGAACAACTTCTTGAGGAACATATGCGAAGTTCTTTCTGTAATCTATTAAGCTTATATCGTTGATATTGGAATTGCCAAGTTTAATATTTCCACTAGTAGGTTTGTAAAATTGGTAGATTAAACTGGCAATAGTGCTTTTTCCTGAACCACTTGGTCCAACCAATGCAATGGTTTTGCCTGGTTCTAATGTTAAAGAAATGTCTTTTAAAACGAGGTTGTCTGGTCTTGAGGGATATGAGAATTCTATATTTTCAAATACGATTGGTTGATTGAAGTTGGGCACGTTGTTTGATTTATTCGACTCAATTGGCATTTCAATGATATCGAGAACTCTTTCCACTGCACCAAGTGTTTTTTGAATTTGTACAAATTGTTCTGCCATTCCGCCAATGCTACCTCCCACAAAGGCGGTTAATAGCATAAAATTGAATAATTCTCCGATTCCTAACTCTCCTGCTTGAACAAGTCCAAGTCCCTTAAAAATTAAAAATACAATACTTCCAAAAAGACAAACAATAATAAACGAGCTAAAAGCGCCTCTCCAATATCCTCTAATAACACTTTCTTTCTGAAGTGTAAATGCATTTTTTATGTATCGGGTATGTTCGAAAAGTTCATTTGTATAAGCTTTCACATTGATGATTCCAGTAATTGATTCTTCAACAATGATATTATTTTGTGCAGTAAGGTCTTGAACTTCTCGAGAGATTTTGCGGATAAATTTTCCAAATATCAATGCAACAACAATAATCACTGGAACTGTAGCGAGCATATAAACTGCAAGTTGAGGGGATGTTTTAAAGATTAAAAAAACACCTCCTATCATTACCAATATTTGCCTAATAAACATGGCGATATTGGTTGTAAAAGTATCCTGAATTTGAGAGATATCAGAACTAAATCTTGATAATAGATCGCCCACTCTGTTTTTAGAGTGAAATTCCATATTCTGACTTATAACAGATTTGAAAAGACTCGTTCGTAAAGAGAAGGTCATGTTTTCTGTAACTTTAACATAAAGCGCAATTCTCAGGAAGCTAAACACTGCTTGAATAATAAATAGGTAAATAAACCAATTTGCAACTTGGGTTATTTTATCCATTGATGGAGCAGTAGAAACGGAACCTTGTTTATAAACGAAAACACCATCCATCATATTTCCTAATAATTTTGGGAATAAAATTGAAGCGCCTGCGGTAATTGCTAAAAATAGCGTTCCCAATAAAAACAACCATTTATTAGTTGTAGAAATGTAATTAAATAAGCGAAAAGCGCGCTTAATTGCGCCCATACTTATTTTTGTTTTTGGAATATCTCTGTCTTCAAATCGTTTTGATGCCATACTTAAAAAAACAAATTTCGGTGTTTATTTCAATTCGTGGGGGGAATTGGTAAAAAAGTTGTTTTAAATGGATGAAATATTCGATAAAAGCATGAGGGAAATATACAATTCATTTGTTGATGTAATTTTTCCAAGATATTGTTTGGTTTGCGATAAAATTATTTATGGACATGAGCAATATTTATGCTTAAAATGCGAGGGAGGTATTCCATTTGGATATTATAATTTAGGTACAGAAAATCCGGTTGAAAAAACTTTTTGGGGTCGTTGTAAGATAGATTTTGCAGGCGCTTACATTAAGTATCGAAGCGATTCTAAATACGCCTCATTAATTAAAAATATTAAATATGAAGGTGGGGTGATATTGGCAAATGATTTAGGCAACAGATATGGAAATTGGCTAAAAAGCAATCATACGTTAGATAACAATTTTGATTGTTTGGTACCTGTGCCCATGCATCCAAAAAAATTGAAGAAAAGGGGATATAATCAATCTGAAGAAATTGCCAAAGGTTTATCCGTTTCGTTGGGCATACCCTTAGATATGAATGTTTTAAAAAGGGATATTGATGCTGAAAGTCAAACAAAAAAGAATCGATTTTCGCGTTGGGAGAATACCAAAGATCTATATGCCTTGAATGAACTTAATGATAATTATAAACACATAGTTATTGTGGATGATGTTATTACAACTGGTTCTACAATAGAATCTTGTGTGAGGGCAGTTCATTATTTTAGGGATATAAAGGTGAGCGTTCTCGCATTGGGATTTACTTTGTAGTAAAAGCCTAATTTGGTGAGTGTGTCGAAGAATGTTGGTAATACGAAATAGTTGATTAAATTTGTAATATTCGAGAAATTAAAATGAAAAAGATTTTATTTATGTTATTGATGTTAAATATTGGCTTTTCAAAAGCGCAATATACGTCAATGAAAACAATTGGAATGCAAGTACCTCAGTACATGGCATCAGGTTCTACAACACGTTTACCAGTTTTTGCAAAATTGAGAATGGATGGTTTTACACCAAATTCAAGATATAAATATATTGTTAAAATGATGAAATCATCTGAACTTTATACATATAGCAATACGGCAGTAGGAGCAGGTAGTGATTTGTACATTGACTCACAAGGCAATTTTAGATATGCAACAACCACTGGTTTTACTACTACAGGTGGCTGCGATACTTTGAGTAGCGACATGATGGGTAATGTTGAAGCTTGGTTCTCAGTTGTGAATGATGGTGATTCTAGATTTACTGCTGGAAATAAATTGTATATGGCAGTAACATTTTTCGGGGTAAGCAATCCAAATGATACAATGAGATATTTCTGCCAAGATTCAATTACTGTATTGCAATGGGGTACAACTTCAAAATCAAATTCCGGAACAGCTGTTTGGGGAAAGAGCATGGCTTCTGCAAAGAGTTTTGCGGGACTATTTGACAATGTAAATGGTATTGGTAGACCTTTGTCAATTGCAAATATTGAAAATAGTTCTTATTCGGGAGCTTCTTATTCAAGCATAGTTAAGTTTTTATCTGATAGTGTTGTTGGAAAATCTGGTCGTTGGGGTACAATCATACCAAATGATTTGGCTTTAGGGGTAAAGAGAATAGATAATTTATCAGCCTCTACTGGATTTTCGTTATATGCAAATACCGATACAAATGCAATTTGGGGTGTAAATAACAGAAATACTAAAAATCCTGCAGGTGGTGCAACTAGCCCAATTATATTTACAGTAGATGATGCACCGATGATTGCTCCAAAAATTGAATTTTGGACAAGAACATCCACAGTTGGTGAAGGCGCTGGTAAGTTCAACGTATATGTAACCAGAAAGTATAGCAATTCAGATAATCAATCTGTAAGATTGTATGTTGTTGGTGGTACTGCAACCAAAGGTGCTAGCGCTGATTACGATGTAGCTGAACCTAAAGTGATTAAATTTAGTCCTGGTTTGGCAACGAGTGACACAACGGTGATTACATTAAATGATGACAATATAGCAGAAGGTTCTGAAACAATAGTTTTACGTTTAGATCAAGCAGCTAATTGTGTAATTGGGACGGAAGTTGCGCATACAGTAACTGTTACAGATAATGATATTGCAAATATTTCAATTGTTCCATCTAAAATTAAAGTAAAAGAAAGTGCAGGAACTGTTGGTATAAAAATTAAAATTGACAAGGCGGTAACAACTGCTTGCAAATTGAGGTTAATGGTTAAATTCAAAGCGGATAGTACTTTTATTCCGGCAGAATTTTCTTTGAGCAGCAATAACAATGATACTACTTTCAATTTAGGTAAAACTTCAGGTCCAGATTCGATTATTATCAAAGGAAAAGTATTTGATGATATCATGTCTGATAAAGATGATTCATTGATTGTTGTTGTTAGACAAATTACAGGAGGCGGTTTGATTTCTAAAGATTCACTTGGAACAATTATTATCATGGATAATGATGGCCCATCAACTGTTAAATTTATAGGTTCAGCTATAACCGTAAAAGAAAATGTAGGTTCTGTTAATATCAAAATGTTATTGGTGAATAGAAAAGATGCAGGTGGTGATTTTACCTTTAGACTATATACAGCATTAAGTACTGCTCAAAATCCTGGAGACTTTAAATTTAATCCAGCATCTAAGATTTTCAACGTTACTTCGGCATCATCTGACACACTAAGTATTAATATTCCAATTGTGGATGATAATATTTTTGAGGTTACTGAAAATATGAAATTTGGATTGGCTAATTTAAATAATTTTTACATTGCTAAATCTGATACATTTAACGTATTAATAAAAGATGACGATTATCCAGTTTATACTATTGGAAAAATAAATAAGCAAACAAGCGTTAATAAAACTGTAGATTCTTTAAATGTAAAATGCAGGGTTTATGGTACTGTTTATGGAGTTAATTTGAAATCTACCGGTTTGGAATTTACCATGATGGATAATACTGGAGGTATTGGCGTATTTTCGGCATCAAATAATTATGGTTATACAGTAAAAGAAGGTGATTCAATTATGGTTCAAGGTTCTGTAAATCAAAATCAAGGTTATGCCCAAATGGATAAACTTGATACCATTATTAAAATTTCAAACAATAACAAATTGGTTTCGACTGTTTCAGTTTCTAAAATTAATGAAACTACAGAGTCAAAATTGGTTCAATTAAACAGAGTTAAATTGGTTGATATTACAGAATGGCCAACAACTGCTTTGAGTGCAAATACAAATAAATTTGTACGCGTAATTAGTACTTCTGGAAATGTTGATACTTTGAATATTGATGCTGAAACCAATATTTCTGGAACTGCAACACCAACTGGATATATTAACATTGTTGGTATTGGAACGCAAATGGATGCAACTTCACCATTCACTAGTAAATATTATTTAACACCTAGGAAAATTTCTGACATTACAGTTTCTAGCTTACCAACAGTGAACTTTATGCATGGTAAAGATTCTGTATATGAATTAGCTGATTCATTTAAAATGGATATTTCAGTATTCCCTTCAGACGAGAACTTTACATTTGATGTTGTTTGTCTTGGTGGTACAGCTTCAAGTCCTGCAGATTATGATTTTGCAAATAGATCAATCATTGTAACAAAAAATAATAATTACTTCAGCGTAAAAACTAATATTACTGATGATTTGATTTATCAAGGTGATTTGCTAGTAACATTTGCAATTCGCAATATTAAAGGACCTGGTGCTTATGGGAAAGATTCAATTATGATTTTAACAATTAAAGACAACGAAGCAAGTGCAGTTAAGGATTTCTCACAAGGAAATTTCAATATGTATCCAAATCCTGCTGTTGAAACTGTTAACTTTAATAATGCACAAAATATTGCAAAAGTTGAATTTATAGATTTGTCTGGAAGAATTGTGAAAAGCGTAAAAAATACAGATTTTTCAAATTCAGAATTGAATGTTCAAATGGATAATTTTAAAGGAATGTTATTTGTTAGAATTACCAATTTGTCTGGACAATCATTTGTAGACAGGTTATTTGTTAAATAATTCATATTCAATTGCCATATAGTTGGTAGAATTAAGGCCCAAGTTTTTCTTGGGCCTTTTTTATGCAATTTTGTCGCTAAAATGATGTGCTTAAAACAATCAGAATATTCCGTAATTTTGCAACAATTTGAAAGCTGTATTAAAATTTCTTAAGTATGCTGCAGATTATAAGGGATTGATTTTTTTAAATTTCTTATTTAATCTGTTTTACATATTATTCAACTTAATTACATTGTTGTTGATCATGCCTGTGCTGAAATTTTTATTCAGTAAAGACCAACAAATATCTGATTTGCATGTAAATCAAAAAGATGTTGGAAAATGGTTTGCTGAACTCTATCAATCTTTTATAGATTGGTTTGGGGCAATTGCCAAAGGAGATCCATATACTGCTTTGGCATATTTAAGTATAGGCTTGGTTATTGTAACATTGTTTAAAAATGCTGCTCGTTTTACAGCAATGAATTACATGGTGCTTATCAGAAATAAGAGCGTTAGACAAATGAGATTGGATATTTACGAGAAATGTTTGAATTTACCAATTGCTTATTTTAATAATGAAAGAAAGGGTGATTTGATTTCAAAAATGAGCAATGATATTAAAGAGATTGAATTTGCATTAATGGTTTCATTGGAAGCACTATATTTTCAGCCTTTAAATATCATTATTTTCATGTTGGCATTGGTAGTGCTTTCGGCTAAATTAACCTTGTACATACTTTTGTTTTTACCAATTACAGCGGCAATTATTGCTTTAATTGGTAGATCATTGCGCAGAAAGTCGGGTAAAAATCAGCAATTGCTTGGAAGGGTTATGAGTTCATTTGAGGAAACACTTGGAGGCATCAGGGTAATTAAGGCGTTTAATGCTTCAAAGTTTTTTTACAACAGATATAGCGACCAAGATTTAGATTATACCAAAAATAATATTTCGGTTCAACGCAGATATGATTTATCATCTCCGGTGAGTGAAACCATTGGTATTACGGTTTCTGCACTTCTTTTATGGCTAGGGGGCAAAATGGTATTCAGTGGTGAATTGGATCCAGAATTCTTTTTAGGTTATTTTACAATTTTTAGTCAGCTTATTCCTCCTTTTAAAGGGTTCTCGAATGCCTTATATGCTGCACAGAAGGGAATGGCGAGTTTGGAAAGAATCCAAGAATT